>CAYTJF010000070.1:0-22255 GCA_964437945.1 uncultured Granulosicoccaceae bacterium | reverse complement strand
GAAAACTTCTTCTATGATGACCGAACCACCAATCAGTGTAGGTAATCGGAATCCAATTATGACGACAACAGGTGTTAGCGCAACACGAAAACCATGTAAAAAATTAACACGCCACTCTGGCATGCCTTTGGAGCGAGCGGTTCGCACAAATTCCTTATTAAGTGCATCCAGCATGGACGAGCGTGAATAGCGCATCACGCCTGCTGTCATCATTAACGAGAGCACCAAGGCTGGCAAAATGATATTTGGCAAATGATCAATCCAGCTCTCCATTCCGGGCATCAATCGCCCGCCAACTGGTAACCATCCCAGCTTTAAAGCGAATATCAAAATAGCGACAAGACCAAAAAAGAACTCAGGTATTGAAACACCCAGCATACCGATCGCGGTAAGGCTACTGTCGGTGTATGAGCCTTTACGCAGTGCGCTGTAAGTGCCGAGCATAATGCCCAATACAGTAGAGATAATTAGCGCTGCCGCTGAGAGTTCCAACGTTGCGGGCAACCGGTCCAGTACAATTTCAGATATGGAAACACCACCAGATATTGAGTGCCCGAAGTCGCCCACTATCGCATGAGACAGCCAACTCCAATAACGGTGCAGGAATGATTTATTTAACCCTAAAGATTCCCGTATTGCTTCCAGCTTCTCTGCGCTGACCTGGTTTGCCAGATCTGGCGGTATCATATGCGACACAGCATCGCCAGGTGTAAATTCCAGACCCAGATACACCAGAAAGCTGATTCCGAGCAACATGGGTATCAGAATGAGAATTCTTCTGATGATGTAAATCAGCATTTATATAAGCTACTTGCAAAGTAAAACGCCGCGAAATATATCGCGGCGTTGATTATCAAAGTATCTCGAATTATTCCGGCTTGTTAGGAAACTTATTCATTCGCAAAGATCGAGTATACGGAATATTTGCCGGTACTACTTTCATGTGTGCCATTTCCTCAAGCCCTTGCACGTCAGCTACCGATTTAGTGAAACCCAGATCGAGTCGTTTTGCTCCAGCGTTCTTTAGTACGTTGGCATCATTTTCACCACTTGGAAAAGACACAATTTCATCAAATGTTGCCACACCACCGTGATAGTCTTCAAATGGTACATAGCGTACAAAGTCGTTCATTTGAATTTCAGCTATTTTGAATGGGCCAGACCCTACAGGATTTTGCCAGAACGGGTGTTGCTGAAATTCTTCGCCTTTCATATCGCTGAGTAAATGCATCGGCAATACCGGAAACTGGCCAAAGGTCAGCATAAAGTTCGGGTCGAGTTTGGCGAACTTAATGGATATCGTATTTCCATCAACGGTTATTCCAGACACTGAATCTGCGGAACCATCGACAAACGCCTCTGCTCCTTCTATCGAGTTGAACGTATTTGAGAATACCGCACTAATCGCAGGTACCTTTAAGGCTGCCCCAATTGTCCAGGCAACATCATTGGCTGTTAGTGGCTCGCCATCATGCCAGGTAGTTCCGTCTTTAAGCGTAAAGCTCACACCCAAGCCATCATCGGCAACTTCATAGCTGGCTGCGAGCTGACCACCTGTTGGTTCCAGCGATGCATCAACTGCCAATAAGCGATCAAACACAACCTTTGAATGGATGTACAAACCCGGATTCAAAAACGGATGTTCAAAAAACGAGCTTGGTGCTGTATTGGTGTAGATGACTTTTTTTCCATCGTCATCTGGCGTGACATTCCAATTGGTTATACCCCAGTCATAGTTAAACTGCGCATTGCCGTATAAACCACCATTGCGATCAATTCGATCACTTTCATAGATAAACAGTTGCTGATAGTACAATGGGATATCGGAGAGCATTTCATTTTCATATTTCTCGAACTCAGCGAATGCGGCCTTTTGTTGCTCTGCGTCAACAGTGGCATTGATTCCATCGATTAACGTGTCCAGTTCCGAATTTGCCGGAGTATAAGAATTGGTGCCAGACCGATAGCCGTTGTAATACTCTTGAAGTGCCAATGCCGCTTTGGCACCATAGGCAATGTCCCACTTTACCGCACTGGTATCAGAGCCTTCCTCCGGCAGAACATTAAGCAGCTCGCCCACATCACCTTCGAGTAAGCGGTACGTCATATCGATGCCAACATCACTCAGATAGGATTGCATAGCGACCATTAAATCGGTCGTTGGTTGATCAGTGTAGTAGTACACAACATCCAGAACCTGACTCTTATCCCAATTCGCTTCTTTTAACAGCGCTTTGGCTTTTTCTGGATCGTATTTATAGGCATTAAGACCTTCGGCTTTGAACGGGCCATTCGGTATCATTGAATCAGCAGCAATGGCTTTGCCTTCCATTATAGTTTCAACTATGGTGTCCATGTCTATTGCGTATGCAATCGCCTGCCGAACTTTTACGTCGGCCAATTGATTGGCCTCGGCGAACACATCACTTGCACTTAATTGCAAGGCTGCCGCCATAGCCACTCCCAGTAATGCTTTTTTCATTATGATCTCCTCTATTCGTCTAACTAATAAATGTCTAACTAATAACGATCAGTTCCTGGTGTGATTATTATGATTCCAGGGCTTGGTGAAAATAGGTTCCAAAATTTCGCGTCAAATGGCGCGTTAGTATTTCAACCGCCAAGTCAGCGTTTTTATCTATTAGCGCCTTTACGATCAGTCGGTGCTCATTGTTGCTAATGATGTTCCTGTCATTAAAATCATCCAACAACGGGCGGCTTTTCATAAGGCGTTCCACAAAGGCATCGTGCAGAGCTTCAAAAATGGGGTTACCTGGAATCTCTGCTAATATTCTGTGAAAATTCACATCGGCGTTGCGGAATCCTTCGGCATCGGTAATGCACCGATCACATTCATCAATGGCTTCAACCATTCGCGCTATGTGCGCATTAGTCGCATGTTCTACAGCGTGACGCAGCATACTGGTTTCTAAAAACAATCGAGCCTGTTCCAGATGTGCACGTCCTTCGCTGCCTTCGAAGAAAAACCGCGCAGCTTCGCCAATGCCACTCATCATTTCACTCAAAGTTGGCTTGACAACTCTGGGCCTTTTGCCCTTCGAGTGATCGGCTAGTTTTCGGCCCTGCAGAATCGTCATTGCCTCGCGAACAACATTCCGCCCAATTTCGTATCGCTCGCAAAGCTCACGCTCCGATGGGAACATGTCTCCCGCGCTCAGAGCGCCAGCGACGACATCAGCCGCTAGATTGTCCGCGATTTGAGTTGCAGAAATAGGCACCAAACCTCCAGCTGTTTAGTTAAATTAGCACCAGAACAGGAAACCACAGTTTCTTTTTTGTGTCTAGTTTTTCTTTTATGGCTTACCAAAATTGTTTGTCTGGTTGACTAAATTATCGAGAGTCATTAGATTCGTACCTTTTCGGTAGTCATTAAAGACATACCTATTTAATGAGTAGCACCGCAGTCAAACCGTGAAAGGAATAAACAGCATGACGATCAATGGTGGAATTCTGGCTGCAATGCTTACTCCGTTTGATGACAACGGAGCGGTCTCAGCAACGCGAGTTGGACCGCTTGTGGACTATATTTTGTCAACAGGCGTTGATGGCTTGTATGCCGGTGGAAGTTCCGGCGAATGCATTTTGCAAAGCACCGACGAACGAGCTGAGCTACTAACCGCGCTCTACAGCTATGCAAAAGGTAAATGTACACTGGTAGCGCATGTTGGTTCCGCTGCAACGGGTGAAGCAACAGAGCTTGCCAGACTAGCTGGGCAACTCGGTTACGGTGCCGTGTCTGCTATACCCCCGTACTACTATCCACATGATTCGGCGAGCATTATTAATTACTATGAAGCAATTGCTGCGGCATCGAATCTACCCGTCATTATCTACAACATACCCGCTTTAACTGGCGTCGATCTTGGTACCTCAGGATTAACGAAACTACTCGAAGATGATCGAATAGTTGGTGTTAAGTTCACAGCAACTGATCTTTTTCAGTATTGGCAATTACGCAGTGCAGCACCGAACAAACAATTTTACTTTGGCTCCGACGAAATGTTTTTATCGGCTGCTGTAATCGGCACCGATGGCGGCATAGGCAGTACTTACAATCTTATTGGTGATGTCTATGTCGGCATTACCAAAGCCGTAGCAAATAATGATCTGGATACCGCCAGATCACTGCAAGTGCAATCGAACGAATTGGTTGTCGTACTTAAACAAACTGGCGTATTGCCAGGTCTAAAGTATGCCCTTGCCCGACTCGGCGTTCCTGTCGGCAACTGCCGAGAACCATTTACCGCACCTGACAAAGAATCCTTAGCGCTTCTTGATGCATGGATGGCTACGTACAAACCCGATTTGTTGTAGCGATTATGTCCGTGCAACTAAAATTTCGTAAAGAATTTGAGCGTGATGGGTACATCGCAATAAAACCGCTGTTTGATGCGGATAAAATTGCGGAAATAAACCGAGAGCTGGCACGTTTTATAGATACAGTAATACCAACTATGCCGAGTTCGCAAGTTTACTACGAAGATATAAACGATAAATCTTCTCTTAAACAAATTCAAAAAATATTCGAATACGATGCCTACTTCGCTGACCTTATGACAAAAGGCGTTGTGCGAGATATTGCTGAACACTTATTGCAAGATAAAGTGCGGCCAGTAAACATGCAGTACTTCAATAAACCTCCGAATGTTGGACAAGCCACTCCGGCACACCAGGATGGATTCTATTTTCATCTGAACCCATGTTCAGCCGTTACCGGTTGGCTGGCACTTGAACCCGTTGACGAGGAAAACGGATGCGTTCGGTATGTTCGCGGTTCGCATAAATGCGATACATTCAGACCACACGGTTACACAGGTTTGATTGGATTCTCACAGGGAATAACCGACTTCGGCACTGAGGAAGACAAACACAACACGGTTTCTGTCGAAGGCGGTGCTGGTACGTTTCTCATGCATCACGCGCGTACCATTCATTATGCTGGGGCGAATAAATCCGCCATTCGCTCAAGGCGTGCATTAGGATTTATTTACTACGCTAACCAGGCAAAGGAAGATACCGAATCGCAGAAGCGCTATCAGATAGAACTGGAAAAGTCGCTACACGCTGCAGGAAAGATCTGAGAATGCTGTGTCGCCACCTGCCAATTTAACCTCGCCACGCGGCATATGGGGTGCCGTATTACTGGGCGTATCTCGTCACGGTATTATCGATTGGAAAATGACGTCGGACCACATTACGGCACTATGTGAATCGTCAGTTAATGGCATCTACACCAATGGCACTGCTGGAGAATTTCATAACCAGACTGGTGCGGAATACGCACAACTTACCGAGCTTGTTTCTGGTATTGCTAAAGACAAACTAAAACCATTTCAACTGGGTGTCAGCCATTCGAATCCAAGAGTGGCACTAAAACGATTGCAAAGTGCAGTTAAGTTACTGCCTGATGGCGTGCAGTTCACATTGCCTGATTGGTGGACATTGTCCTCGAACGAACTGATAACGTTTGTTGAACAGCTGCAAGCTAGCGCTGGTAACATACCTCTCATTCTGTACAACCCGTCACACGCTAAACATCAACTCTCACTGGCTGACATCTACGCAATTGTGCAGAGAATGCCAAATCTGGTTGGAGTAAAACTGGCTGCAGGCGATGCAACCTGGTATGCAACAAACCAGCAATACCTTAAAAAACTGTCCGTGTTTGTGCCCGGACACACGGTAGCTTTTGGAAGACCACTTGGAGCCAGTGGTTCCTATTCAAACGTTGCCTGTTTAAGTCCTGATGGTGCAGTAAAGCATTGGAACCGTATCCAAAGCGATAGTGATGCCGCTATAGAATTGGAGTCCAGAATAAACAGATTCATGCAAACGCATTTGGTGACTTTGGCCGCACAAAACGGATTGAGCAACGGCGCATTAGATAAACTCATGGCCGCCGCTGGTGGTTGGAGTCCAATAACGGAAAAGTTATTGTGGCCGTACCACAGTGCAAATAAGCTGGATGTGTCCAGAGTCGCCACTGCTGCCCGGAATGAATTACCCGAACTCTTCTAATTTTATCGCGTTTTTGTTGTCGGGCATCCACCAAAACAGCTCTGAACAGAATATTTGGTGGGTGCTTCTGCTGCGCGCGAGCTAAGGCGCAATTCTGAGTCAGACCAGGCAGACAACCCTGCTAAGACGCGCTGTCTCCTGGCCTTGTCGTCGCTGCGGATCGATAAACCACTGGATATTGCTCACTATCGAGCGGATCTCCATGGTGCAACGCTGGATTGAGTAGTCTTGGGTTATTTGCGGGACCGTCGTGATATGCCGCATCTGCACCGGCATACCGTACAGCGTATCCCCTTCGCCGCTGGGTCTGACTGATGTTCGGCTTGGCTGCATGCACAGCAAGGGCATGAAATGCAATTGCATCTCCAGCCTCAAGCTCCCAGCTCAGGATGTCATGCTGATCTCGCTGTGACTCAAAGTCCGGCAGCGGTTCAAAGTAGGGTTCGGATGCATATTCGCATTCAGCACTACCATCACTGGCCGCCACAAAAGGTTGAAACCAGCGCCCCCAACGGTGCGATCCAGCAATAAACTCCAGCGGACCACTGTCCACTGAAATTTTATCGAGCGCCAGCCAAAGCGTCATAACCGCTGAGCCCCTGACCGGCCAGTACGGCTGGTCATTGTGCCAGGGCGTTGGTGTTGCACTGCCAGGTTCCTTGGTAAACACCTGATCGTAGAATAAATTCACCTGCGTGGTATCCAGCAGTCCGGCCACAACCGCAGGTAAATGCGAGTGGCAGCAAAGGGACTTCAATTGTGGATCGTCCTCCCACGCTCGCAACCGACGAAAGTAGTTGTCTGATCGATGCATTGCCCGATCTACCGCAACCCTGCAGGACTCAAGCTGGTGGTCAGTGATCAAAGCGGGTAATACCACAGCACCATCATTCGAAAAGTCCGCACGCTGTTGATTACTTAAGGGGTATTCCATCATGGCTCCTCAGGCAGGCGGATAGTCATTACAAACTACATTAATCAATAAAAGTTGTATATCCAAAAAGATAAATCGCGTAATGATACTGCTGATGGCTTAACTGGTGAAAGGATTCGGTGGGGGCGGCCTTCCGCTTTCATGAATAGTCCAGGGAACCTCTGATTAATTCCCGTCATTAGGCTGAAAATTCCATGAATCACATTAGCGCCTTTGCCTGCGCGGGGTTAAGCGGTTCAGGGCGGGTACAGCTTGTCATCATTTCTATACAGCGACGTTTTTCCGCTGAACTCAGTATTGCCGTTATTACCTCAACAACATGCGTTGCCAATTCCAGACTACAGCGGTGTTGCCTGCCTTCGGTGATCGCCGCGGCCATGTCGGCAAGCCCGGCACCGCGGTAATTAGCACGGTCGATACCTCGGCTATCTTCACCGTTGAGGACAGAGAACGGGTGGTGTCGCGTGCTGATCTCCACCGGTTCGCCTTCCTGGCCAGCCAATAAAACCTCGCCAGCAAAGAAATTGGGATCGGGTACATAGAGAGACCCTTCGCTACCGTAAAGCTCCATGTTTTCGTGGCGATGTGCCCACACGTCCCAACTGGCGCCCAGTGTAATGAGAGCACCGCTTTGGAATTCCAAAACCGCGTGAATATTCGTTGGTGTATCTACCGGTATGATTTCACCTTGGCGCAGACCATCTCCGATAGTGCGTGTTTTAAAACCGGCAGAGGCCATCGCTGTAACCGCCTTCACAGGTCCGATCAGCTGTACGAGGTTAGTGATGTAGTAAGGACCAAGATCCAGTACCGGACCACCGCCGGGCTGGAAGAAAAAGTCAGGGTTCGGATGATTGTGTTCCATGCCGTGCGACATCACATGGCAGGTGCCGCTAAGGACTTTACCAACTAGGCCCTCATCAAGCACTGCGCGAGCCAGCTGATGCGAACCGCCCAGGAAGGTGTCGGGTGCAGAACCCACACGCAGCCCCTTTTCATCGGCGATTCGCCGCAGTTCTTCGCCTTGCGCCACTGTAAGCACGAACGGTTTTTCTGAGTAGGCGTGTTTGCCAGCACTAAGAATCTGCTTGGTAACCTCGAAATGCGCTGCTGGCACCGTTAGGTTGACGATGATGTCTATATCGGTTGCGTCTAATAGTTCTTCGATGGTGTCCGCCCGCACGACAAATTCTGCAGCGCGCTCTTGCGCAACATCTATTTTTAAATCGGCAACCGCACGTACCTCGAGTGATTTGAATATGGGTGCAAGCTTGAGATAGGACGACGAAATGTGACCACAGCCGATAATGCCGATGCCGAAGGTTTTCATTATTTTGCTAAAGTCTGGTTGAATGCATCAATGGAACGGGTTGCGAAGCGATCCCAATCCGACGGATTATCGTGTTCCACTATGTAAAGATCGGTACTTGAATTACGCAAGGCTGCAATAAGCGATTTCCAGTCCATCACACCCTCGCCCACATCAGCCCAGCCATCCTCGTCTGCCTTTTCCCCATCGGGAGCAATGTCTTTAACGTGCGCGGCAGTAATGCGTCTGGCATGAGCTTCAATCCAGGTCATCGGATTCGCACCCGCTCGCACAATCCAGGCAAGATCCATTTCCCATTCCATGTCTGGCGCATGTTCCAAAAGCAGATCCATAGGCAACTCGCCACCTGACAGCGGCATAAATTCCCAATGGTGATTGTGCCAGGCGAACCGGAAGCCAGCATCATTAACGCGCTTGCCTGCCTCATTGAGTCTTTTGGCAAGCGACACCCAGTTGGCAACATCGGTACCGTGGCGCCAAAGGTCCTCGGGCGCTGGGCAAATCACACGCTTCATGCCAAGTGTTGTGGCCGTTGCAAGCGAAGCATCCAACCCTGCTTCGAGCTCGCTTAGCGGAAAGAAATGCCCCGACGGCATGGTCATGCCATGGCTATCCAGCAGGTCGCGGAATGCTGACGCGTCGGCATAGACGCCGCCAAACCCTTCCACTTGTGTGTATCCCAGTTCTGCAAGACGCGGGATCACATTAGTCCACGGTAAAAAATTGCGGGCAGAGTAAAGCTGAAAGGATAAAGTCATAGTGGCTCGTTCGTGTAGGTTAGTATTTCGGTAACCGAGGTAGCTAAGGGATACGCAGCCTAAAGCCGCAATTCAGTGGCAGCATCAAACAGCGAAGCGCGTGCTGGATCGATCCCCAGTCGCAGTTTTTCGCCGACCGAGACTTTTGCCTGTCCATCCATCCGCACACGGAAATGATGGCCTGCCAGCTGACAATCGATCAGTTTGTCCGACCCGGTCGGCTCGATCAATTCGACATCCACGTCAACGCGAACCGGCGCGTTATCAACCAGCTCACCAGTTAACACATGTTCAGGTCGAACGCCTAAAGTCGCTGCACCGTCGACGGCGTTGCCGGATGCAAAGTCATATCCCGCCAGTGCAATGCTTAGATCGCCGACGATGAACACATTATTTTTAATTGCACCATCGAGAAAATTCATTGATGGCGATCCAATGAAATCCGCCACGTATTTATTCATCGGCCGGCCATAGATATCGTCTGGTGACCCCAGTTGCATGATCTGACCATCACGCATTATCGCGATGCGATCGGCGAGCGTCATTGCCTCTATTTGGTCGTGGGTCACATAGACCATCGTGTTCTTTAGCTGCTGGTGCAAACGCTTGATTTCCACTCTCAGATCAGCGCGTAGCTTTGCGTCAAGATTACTCAGTGGTTCGTCAAACAGAAACACATCAACGTCGCGCACCAAGGCCCTGCCAATAGCCACCCGTTGGCGCTGCCCGCCAGATAATGCTGCAGGTTTTCGTTTCAAAAGCGGTTCGATCTGCAACACTTCCGATGCGCGTTTCACCCGTTTCGCTATTTCGGCCTTAGGCAGCTTGGCATTTTTCAAACCGAACGAGAGGTTACCTTCGACCGTCATTTGCGGATACAGTGCATAGGACTGGAAAACCATGCCGATGCCTCGTTCGGATGGCTCGGTCCAGGTCACGTTTTTGTCGTTGATGTGGATTTGACCTGCGCTAACATCGAGGAGCCCGGCGATGCAGTTCAGTAGCGTCGATTTTCCACAACCCGACGAACCGAGCAGTACCAAAAATTCGCCTTTGCCAATCTCAAGGTTAAGATTTTGCAGAACCTTAACCGCGCCGAAATGCAAATCGAGGTTCTTTACTTCAATTGAATTGTTCATGAGTTTTTAACCTTTTACAGCACCAGCGGCGATGCCGCGCACAAACAGTCGCCCTGAGACGAAGTAAATCGTCAATGGCACCAGGCCCGTCAGTATGGTTGCAGCCATGTTTACGTTGTATTCCTTCACACCCTGTGTAGAGTTCACGATGTTATTGAGCGACACGGTCATCGGGTAGGTTTCCGGGCCGGTGTACACAACGCCAAACAGAAAGTCATTCCAGATACCGGTCACCTGCAGGATGACGGCCACGGTAAAAATCGGCAGCGACATGGGCACCATGACGCGGAAATAAATTCCCCAGAACCGTGCGCCATCTACGCGCGCTGCTTTAAAAAGTTCTTCGGGTAGTGATGTGAAGTAGTTACGAAACAACAGCGTAAGAATTGGCATGCCGAAGATGGTATGCACGATGACCAAGCCACCAAGCGAACCGTACAGGCCAATCTCTCGCAGCATGATCACGATCGGATAGAGCATCACCTGATAGGGAATGAACGCGCCAAAGATAAGGATGGTAAAGAAGACATTCGCACCTTTGAACTTCCAGTTGGCCAACGCGTAGCCATTCACCGAGGCGATGATAATCGACAGGATTACTGAAGGAATGGTGATCTGTACTGAGTTCCAGAAACCCGTGCTCAGCCCTTTACAAGTGAGGCCGGTACAAGCTTGCGACCAGGCCTTCACCCAAGGCTCAAAGGTCACTTCCAAAGGCGGAGAAAAGATGTTGCCCAACCGAATTTCCGGCATGCCCTTAAGTGAGGTTACGATCATCACATACAGTGGCAGCGCATAATAAAGAGTGATGACAAAGAGCGTACCGTAGAGCAGGATATTTCGACGCGACAACGCCTTGCGTGGCTTTGGCCCCTGTGGGCCAGTTAACGCTGCAGCAGAGGTATCAGTCATGATTTCTTGAGCCTCCGAATTCCAGAATTGCCCAAGGGATGACAATGAGTAACACCGTCACCAGCATCATGGTCGAGGCAGCAAAACCCTGACCCAGGTTGTTGGCTCGGAACATACTGTCATAAACATATTTGGCAGGCACTTCGGTGGCTATCCCCGGCCCACCACCGGTTTGTGCAACGATCAAATCGTAAATTTTTACGATAGTTGTCACCACAATCACCAGCGTTGTTATAAAGACGGGGCGCATCATCGGGATGACGATCCTTATATAGGTTTTCCACATCGGTATTCCATCGATTCGCGCGGCTTTCCAAACGTCATGGTCAATACCTCGCAGTCCGGCAAGCATCAACACCATGACAAGACCACTGGCTTGCCAAAGCGCGGCAATCAAAATGCCGTATATGGCGATGTCTGCGTTGTAGAGTGGATCAAAGGCAAAACTTTCCCAACCCCAATCCCTAACGATGCTCTGTACACCAAATTCGGGGTTCAGTATCCATTGCCAAACGAGGCCGGTGACCACAAAGCTCAGTGCGTACGGGTACAGAATGATCGTCCGTACCGTATTTTCAAAACGAATTTTCTGATCTATCAGTGCCGCCAGAATAAAACCGATAACGAAGACAAGCACCAGCATGCAGAGGCCGTATATCGCCAGATTTTCGATTGCGACCAGCCATTTTCTGGTTGCCCACAAACGCTCATACTGGTCGAGCCCGACCCACTTCAAGCGCGGCAACAAGCCTGACTTGGTAAAGCTGTAAACTACTGTCCAGACGGTCCCGCCAACAAACACAAAAAGTGCTGTCACGATCATCGGGATAGCTGCAATCTTGGCAGACTTGTTACGAAATAGTTGGCTTGGGCGCGCGGAAGCCATGAGCCCTCCCCTATGTACCGAAAACTGTGTATCGAAAAATTAAGTCAGAGCCGGCCACACCGGTGGGCCGGCCAATGATGCAGATTTACTCTGCAGATGAAATAATCTTGGCAAACGCTGCCTGTGCGTCTTCGACGCCCATTGATGCATCTGAAAAGAACTCGACGAACAATGTGTTGATCTGCTCGTTGGTGTCCGGCGTGATCAACTGGTTCGTGTCAGGCAGCAACGCCCCTTCGCCCAACAGCGCCAGGCCTTTCTGCATACAGGCGTTAGCAGTGGACAGATCGATATCGGCCCGGACCGGCAGTGATCCTTTTTTCAAATTAAACGCAACCTGCGTTTCCGGCTTGAGCATCAGTGCCGCCAGCTCAGATTGCGCAGCGATTTGCTCATCATCCGAAAGGACCGGAAAATAAAAAGCGTCTCCACCGGTGCTCAGAAGCTCGGTTACACCAAGCCCTGGCAAGCAGGTGTAATCATCTCCAGCGACTTGCTCGGCAACAGCGAATTCACCTTGCGCCCAATCTCCCATGATCTGACCGCCCGCCTTACCTGTGATAACGAGATTGGTGGCATCGTTCCAGTTCTCTACAGTGGAATTGGTCGCCATTGCACGCGCATCTGCTGCCGCCTTGAAAACCCTTGCGACTTCCGCCCCGCCAGCTACTTCGGCATTTTTTTCGTCATAGACGGACATAAATATGTCGTTTGGCACCAACGCGGCCATCAAAACATTAAACAGCCCACTTTGCTGCCAACCCTGTTGCCCAATGGCCATAGGCAAAATACCGGCCTCTTCCAGCTTTGGAGCCGCCGCAACGAATTCATCCCAATTAGCCGGCACATCGATGCCCGCATCTTTATAAGCTTTATGTGACAACCAGAGCCACTGCCATGAATGGATATTCACAGGTGCGCAGTAGATGCGACCATCTACCGTACAGGAGTCAAGTAGTGAAGAAGGATTCACGATATCTTTCCACCCTTCCGCTTCTGCGATATCGGTAATGTCGCGCAATAGACCGGCTTCGATCAACTCTTCGGCCTGACGCCCGTGGTTGAATTGAAACGCACCCATTGGGTCGCCGCCGGTCAGACGACTGACCATTACCGCGCGTGCCGCTTCACCACCCGCGATCGCTGCATCGACCCACGTATTGTCAGTGGCGTCGAAGGCCTTAGCAAATTCACCGACAGCGGCGGCTTCACCACCAGATGTCCACCAATGCATTACCTCAAGCTCGGTGGCGGAAGTGCTGGAAGCGGCTACTAAAGTCGCTGCAGCGAGAAATTTCGAAGTCACATTCATATTTTATAGCTCCTATGCTAAATCGATATAGTGAATTACTAAATCGTTGTAGATAATACTATAACGATTTAGTTTTTGCTTGCAAGCTCTTTATTAATCTGCGTATAGTTGCAGCGCGCCTACCTAATTCGATAACGGACGCAAGCCCAGTGAAACCACGCGTTGCGGTGTGGTTCATAGAATTCCGAGCGCAACAACTGAGCATCATTAATGAAACACAACCTGTCCAAAGCCGCAAAGTTGAGCGACGCTGAGTTGCGCGAGCTGGTGAAACCTGGCGAAAGACCAACGCTGAAAACCATCGCGAGGATAAGCGGTCTTGCTGTACCCACGGTGTCGCGGGCTCTTGGCGATGCGAATGATATTGGCGACGATACTAAAGAATTGGTGAATCGCATTGCTGATGGGATCGGTTACGTGCCAAATCGTGCTGGAGTGCGACTTCGCACTGGTCGCACCAATGTGATCTCGTTGGTGGTACCTGCAGAAGCCGACGTGTTCAACAATGCATCGAAGCTGACCAATTCCATCGCTCATGAATTACGTGATACTCAATTTCATCTGAACATACTGCCGTCGTTTCCCGATGAGGATTCGTTACGCCCAATAAAATATATCGTCGAGACGCAGTCGGCTGATGCTGTCATTTTTAATATGACCGAGCCTGAAGATAAACGTGTCGCTTATCTGTTGAAACATGATTTCCCTTTCGCCACCCATGGGCGCACCAAGTGGAGTGCGCAGCATGCGTACTACGACTACGACAACTCTGCCTTCATGCGCGTTGCAATGCGTCGGCTGGCGGCCCGCGGGCGCAAAAACATACTGGTGATACTGCCACCGCTGAATCAGAATTACGCACAGGACATGGCAATCGGATTGGAGGCTGAAAACCGGCTGTTGAAGCTCAACTATCGCATTTCGAAAAATGTCAACAGCGATCAATCTGCCGACGATATACGCCACGGGGTTGAGCGCAGATTAGTACAATCGCCAGAACTCGATGCTGTGATCTGCACCTCGTCCAAGACTGCCCTCGCGACTATCGTCGCCATCGAGAAACGCGGGCTGGAACTGGGCACTGATATCGACGTTTATGGCAAAGAAGTGGCTCCGATTCTAAAAATGTTCCGCAAGAACATCATTGTTGAACTAGAAGAAATTGGCGCTGCGGGCCGATACCTGGCGAATGCCGTTGTGCAAAGGTTGAGCGACCCGGATTTGCCGCTACTTCAGCATTTGGAAATCCCGACAGACTGAATTATGGGGTCAGAGTAAATACTCACTAGAGCTTAGTACAATGTCGTAGTAATATTGACGCTTGAGATTCATGGAGGAATCTGATGGCAAGAAAGCCAAGAATATGCCCTGCTGGGTATGCACAACACGTTGTTCAGCGTGGCAATAATCGATGTGCCTGCTTTACCGGTGAAGACGACTATATAGCGTATGCTCACTGGCTTGCGGAAGGCGCAAAGAAATACGATATCGCTATACACGCCTGGGTACTGATGACCAATCACACCCACCTCCTGGTCACCCCAAGCGACGATAATACCGTATCTCTAATGATGCAATATCTAGGTCGACATTACGTTCGTCGCTTCAACCGTATTTATAACCGGACTGGCACTTTGTGGGAAGGTCGATATAAATCGAGCCTGGTTGATAGTGATCGGTACGTATTGGCCTGTTATCGCTATATCGAAAGCAACCCTGTTAATGCAGATATGGTTACATCACCTGGAGAGTACCGCTGGTCAAGCTATCATGCCAACGCGCGAGGAGTAGATTCCGCAATGTTAACTGCACACCCATGCTACGAACAGTTGGCCGAAGGCAAACAAGCGCGCCTACGAGCTTACTCTCAACTGTTTAACAATCCAGACGCTGGTAGTCTCGACGCAGAGATACATTGGGGCGTTAACAAGAATCTGGCAGCGGGCAGTGAAAAATTCAAGGCAAAGATTCAAACCCTGACCGGTGTTGCACAATCATTAAGACCGAGGGGACCAAAGAGGAGCCTTAAATAGGAGGTTTTTACTCTGACCCCATAATTCACAGGTGCTCGACGTTTCCGCAAATGCTGATGGGTTGGCCTGATATGCCGGCACCCATTGGCGAACATAAATACAATGCATGATTTGCTACATCCTGAGCTGTGGTCATTTTACGAAGTGAAATTTTATTGATGTATTCTTTTTCCATGGTTTGATAAGGGACCCCAACCGTTGTCGCACGTGCAGCAATTACCTGCTCAATTCGCGGTCCTTCAACAATTCCGAGTAACAAAGCATTCACTCTTATGCCCTGCGGCCCTAACTCTATTGCAAGACTTTTTACTAATCCAACGATCGCCCATTTAGTCGCAGCATAGGGTGTGCGATAGGCATAACCCAAACGCCCTGCCACCGAAGACAAGCGGCAACGAATACCTTGGTATTCAAAACTGCTCTTCTCCACCCTGTTGAAAACCATTCTGGCTGGACACGCTCGTGAGGAAGCAATTTTTTCATCGACCAATCTCGACTGGACAGCATTACGCGCGGCAGTACTCACAAGCAAACCTGCTACTGAAGTCGTGGCATCCAATACCGTAGCAACGAAAACAATTTCACGCGCAGCACTCGCCAAATTTATGGTAGAGCAGCTATTATCAAAGGAATACCTTAAACAGGCAATCTGTATTACTTCAACCTGATTAATGGCGACAATCAACGGCAACAGGTTACGCAATGAGCACAGTACTGTACGAGAAAGACGGGCGCATCGGTCGTATCACACTAAACCGCCTGGCGGTCATGAATGCGATTAATGACGACCTGCCGAAAGAACTGGCTGCAGCCGTAGCTTGTGCAGATGCTGATAAAGGTATTCACGTAATGCTGTTATCCGTTGCCGGTAAAGCCTTCTGTGCTGGTTACGATCTGGTTCACTAACGCACAGAACAATGGTCCCAATTGCCTTGATTGGATATTAACGAAATAACATGGATATCAACCTCAACTGTGTTTGTTCGATTCATTCATCAAGTGACGCAACCGTTTAACGACCGTTTCTGATTTTTCCTCTAACGATATGTAGTCAATCACCTGGCTTTCACGACCGACCAAATAAATCACTGATGAATGGCGCAGTTGATAGTGATCAATAAACTCTTCTGTAGCGTGGTGACTTCCGATATGCGCAGCATGCTCATCGCTCACTTCTGTGCTACCACTTGCAGAATGATGGCCTTTAGCGTGGCTGTGCTTTGCTGGAGACTCGTCTAAAAAGGTATTAAACCCAGCGGTAACTTTCTCTAATGCGGCCCGGGAACCTGTTAGCCCAACAACCCTTGAATCGAAATTTTCTAGATAATCGGCAATTCGTTCAATACTATCCCTCTCTGGGTCCACACTGATAAATAATGGCGTAACCTTTTCTTCAAGCCCATCTTCGTCGAACTGGCTCATTATGGACGTTACCTGCGTCATACCGATTGGACAAATATCATCACAGCTAGTGAAACCAAAAAACACCATTAAAAATTGACCGGAAAAGTCTGTATGTGTCTTTTCTTCACCCGATTGATCGGTCAGTGAAAAAGAAACGGTATGACTCTCACTTACTTTATATATTCCTGCAAAACCAAATACCACCACGCCCATCAGAACGAAGATAAAAGTGAATATCAGGCTTTTTTGTTTAAGAGATAGCATTTGTAATTTCCTTACGTCCGTCAGGGTGTCTGTATTATTCGAGGCCAGCAAAGTATGCCGCTATAGTGGCAATGTCTTCATCAGATAGAAGCTGACGCCACCAAGTGACATCAATGCATTTTTACGCTCTCGACTGCGAAACACCATCAATTGGTTCGTTAGATATCGCTCCTTTTAGCCACCCAGATTAAGCCATTCCGGATTAGAGCTAACTCCCGAAACTCGATAACAACCAGCACACACCGAATTTGCATATTCACCCCGATGGCTTTATTGGAATGGCAGCAACTATATAGTTACATATTACATATATCTATATATTCGTTTTTGTATTTTCATTATTTGATATATTTTATTTACATCTTTACAATAGCATGACATATTACATACATATTTCATTCATGTATATTTTTATTCAATAAAAAAGTGAAATAAAAAGATGAGCTATGAAGCCGAAATCGACGAATTAGCGCAGCTTGGAGCTGACAAGGCGCAAGCATGCAGGACTCACAAGCTGAAATCATTTGTGGGTGGAATGCAGGCAGGCGCCTATGTGGGCATTGCCATTGTGCTCATCATGACCCTAGGTGCTTCGTCACCGGAGAGTGTAAGGGGCCTGATTATGGGAGGCACTTTCGGGCTAGCTCTGATTCTGGTGGTTATTGCAGGAGCAGAACTATTCACCGGATACAACTTATACACCGCCGTGGCTATTCGCCAGAACACCTTGTCGCTTAATCACGCAATTGCTTCAAACGTGTTGATCTACTTAGCCAATCTAGCTGGCGCTTTATTACTAGCGTCAGTCTACTGGGCGGGAAAGGGTTCACTCACTCACGGCGACAACGCTCATTTTTTACAAACCATCGCAACATCAAAAATGCATTTATCAGCTGACATTCTTATCGCCCGCGGCGCGCTGTGCAACTGGCTAGTTTGTCTGGCCTTGTGGATGAGTCGGAGAGTAAATAGCGATGCAGCGAAATGCATAGTGATCGCTTGGTGTCTACTGGCTTTTATTGCCTGCGGTTTCGAACACTCCGTGGCCAATATGATGGTGCATTTGCTGGCATTGCTTGGGCCAGAGAATACGAGCATCACGTTCTTTGGTGCGGCACACAATCTACTTTGGGTAACGCTAGGAAACATAATCGGTGGCGCTATTTTCGTCGGCTTTGCCTATTCAAGCCAGTACATACGTGTCGATTCATCCTCAATATCGTGATAGGCAAATATCCACTAATGCTCTAATCACAACAATTCGCTCATCCAAATACTCATTATAAGGAGTTAACAAACAATGCAAATTTATGTTCTGTTTATATCCCTACTCGGCATTGCGCTCGTGAGTGCAGCGTTCATATATGTCATTAAAAATTCAGGTGAACGCGAAGAGGACTATACGAAAATTGTAAAACCCGCCTATTCACTGAGAAGGATTTCGTTTATTGTTCTGTGCTTGCTCGGCGTCGTTGTTACCTTCACCTCTCTCACACCTTTTCCAATCAGTGCAGAAACTGGCCTTAATCCCAAAATAATTAAGGCCAACGGTGGCCAATGGTATTGGAAACTTGACGAAACAACTGCGATGGTGGGAGAGCCTGTACAGTTCCACGTAACGTCTGATGATGTTAATCACGGATTCGCCATTTACAACCCGGAAAAACGCATTGTCGCGCAAACCCAGGCAATGCCCGGCTATATAAACAAATTAAACGTGACTTTCGAAGAACCCGGAACCTATCGAATTCTGTGCCTTGAGTACTGCGGCCTTGCGCACCACGGCATGATTGTCGATTTCACAGTAGTGGAGGCAAACTAAAATGACGACAACACCCAATTCCGAATTTCATAAAAGTGCGCATTTAACCATTGTTAAATGCTATTTAGTCGCCGGTATTCTCGTGTTTGCGCTAATGATGATAGCCGGTGTGCTATTGCGAGCTGCCCAGGGGTCGGCGTTAATTGAACTCTCTCCAAACTTGTTCTACCAAATCATGACGCTGCACGGTGCTGGCATGGTGGGGGCTGCAGGGCTAGCTGGTCTTGCTGTGAACTGGTACTTTCTTAGTAAGTATGTGAGTTTAAGCCCTCGTGTTTTGACCCTATCGTTTTTGCTATCACTGCTGGCTGTGGTAATGATCATTGGGTCAATTCTATTAGGTAAATTCGCTGGTGGCTGGACCTTTCTTTACCCCCTCCCCGCCAAGTCACTTGGCGTTTGGAACAACTCGGCTTCAATTCTCTACGCCGCCGGTTTGTTAGTACTCGGAGTTGCATTCCTGATTGCCTACGCCGATATGGCAATTGCTATATCTAAGCGCTATGGAAACCTGGCCAAGGGGCTTGGGCTTCATATGCTATTCAGTACCAAACCCGTTGATGATAGTCACCCCACCACCGTGGTAGCCAGTTCAATGGTGATCATTGTGAATATGATTGCTATTGCTGCAGGTGCTGTGGTCCTGGTACTTACGATTGCCAATCTCATCACCCCATCAATCGCACCTGATGCACTGCTAATGAAGCATCTGATCTACTTTTTTGGTCACGTCTTCATTAACGCCACAATCTATTCCAGTATCACTGCCGTGTATGAAATTCTACCTAGCTATACCAATCGCCCGTGGAAAGTTAGCAAGCCTTTTCTTGCTGCATGGTTTGCAGCAACGTTTATGGTTATGGCTGTTTATCCACATCACCTACTAATGGATTTCGCAATGCCTGCATGGGCCGCCGTGATGGGACAAGTTATTTCCTATACCAGTGGCTTGCCAGTTTTGGTGATAACCGCTTTTGGCGGATTAATGCTGGTCTATCGAAGCGGACTGCGCTGGGACACAACATCGAGCTTGCTTGTACTCTCCCTTTTCGGTTGGGCTGCAGGTGTGGTACCTGCCGTAATCGATGGCATGATAAAAGTCAATATGGTCATGCACAATACGCTTTGGGTACCCGGTCATTTCCATTTCTACCTGTTGCTTGGCCTGTTACCCATGATTCTGGGCTTCGCAACTTATCTAACAACACAGAAAAAACAAGGCGGAACCGGAAAACTATCGGTCTATGTGTATACAGCCGGAGGATTACTACTCTGTCTAAATTTTCTGCTTTCAGGTGCTCTGTCGGTACCGCGTCGGTTTGCTGTGCACGAAGCCAATTGGCAATGGTTGGGAAATGTAGGAGCTGTGGCTGGCATGCTCGTACTTGTCGGAACGCTTATGCTCGCATTACCCATTCTGCTCAAACTTCCTGGAGTGAAACTTCTTGAGCAAGATTGAAGCTGTTCGATACACTCTGCGCACGCTGTTTGTCGCCGTGGCAATGATATCCATTCTGTCTTATTCGACGAATGGATTCACCACTTACACTTACGAATCTGCACGTCGATCCAATGTAGAAAAAACACCGGTTCAACTGTCCAACTGGCAACTACAGGATGGCCGTGAAGATCACATTGGTTTGTCTGATTTTGAAGACGAATGGTTGTTTGTGGATTTTATTTTTACCCGGTGCTCAACTATTTGTTGGGCACTGGGTTCACGGTACGCTCAGCTACAACGCATAATCGAAACTGAGTCAGCAGATTCGGTAAAACTACTATCGGTCAGCATCGACCCTTCCTACGACTCACCATTGAGACTTTCTCAATACCGTCAACGAAATAAAGGTGACGAACGTATGTGGCGGGTTGCCCGACCAAACAATGCAGCCATACTAGAGCAGATTAAGGATGAAGTTGGCATCAGGGTTATACCCGACGGCTGGGGTGGTTATACCCATTCAGATTCGGTACATATCATCAGGAACGGAGAACTTGTTCGCATACTCGATTGGGACTCTGATGAGTTGTTTGAGTTCATAAAATTGGTAAACCAGCAATGAGTTCATTCAACGTTATTCACAACGAAAAGAACGCAAAATTTCAGCAGCACGCTCTGCTATTCATTGCTATAATTTTTCTATGCTCCGGTGTACATCCTACTACTGCACAGTTCTACGAAACTTCAATGATGAAACATATGCTGGTGCAAATGCCACTGCTCGTGATCGTTGGATGGTTTGTGCCCATGCAATTCTCTCCTGTTCGCTTATTGTTAGCAAGATACGACCAAAGTGGCGCTATAGCAGTAGTGGTATTGATCAGTTGTACCCTTTTCTGGATGCTACCGCTTAATTTGGATCAAGCTGCATTCGATCCGCAATTTCGTGCATTAAAACTGGTATCAGTACCACTGGGTATTGGGCTATGCCTGAGATGGATCTGTACTCGTTCATACCCTATAGTAAGAATCGTCATTTTTTTCGAACTGTGGGCATCCGTTGCCCGCTTAGGGTGGCTATACATCGAAAGTCCGGAACAGCTATGCAGTAACTATTTAATTGGTGAGCAACGCTTGGTGGGTACCGTTCTACTAACTTTGGCCTTACTGACTGGGTTAATCGGCCTATTTGTCGGAATATTTGGTAGCTATGCCAAACTGCCCAATAAGCACATAGCGAATCCGATTCAAAGTAAGTAAACTGCATTTTATGTATATCACAAAAAATACTGACTATTCGCTCCGTGCGATGATACTGTTAGCGTTACAGGAAGAAGATGAGTTGCTGAGCATAGAAGAAATTAGCACTCAACTAAGTGTGTCAAAAGCGCACTTAATGAAAATAATTAACCAGTTAGCCGCTCTCGACTTCGTTGAAACCATTCGCGGCCGCCACGGCGGAGTTCGCCTGCACTATCACCCTTCCGAAATAAATATAGGCGATGTCTTTCGACAACTAGAAGAAATTACTGAGATAATAGATTGCTCGGATGGCCCTTGCTTATTTCAAGGTTCATGCACTCTTTACAGCGCATTTGAAATCGCAACACAAGCTTTTCTTGAAACACTTGATAACTACACTCTCGCAGACTTGACCAAAAGGCGCAGCCACCTTAAGAAAATTGTTTTTCGCCCTCACCGATAGTGTCGAGAATCCCGTTTGGCCCTCGCACGACGCGATCAATTTGCTCGGTGCCGAAAACCATCGTAAAAATATGGCGATTACTTCCTTTTTACAGCAACTGTGCCTGTTAGGTTTTGTTCTTACCTGTTAAGCGGTTATAACTGTTAAGTGACTCTACTGAATTTCATGAATGAGGTTCTTCCGTCTCTCTTAACTGCCTGCCCGCCATCATACCGCGCGTGCCATCGTGAAAAGATCCGAACCAGCGGTCCATTGGTAACTCCAGGTTGCCATAGT
>CAYTJF010000069.1:0-22339 GCA_964437945.1 uncultured Granulosicoccaceae bacterium | reverse complement strand
GGGAGAAACGCCTTTTTGACTGAGTTGATACGACAAAGGCGCACCGGGATGATCCGTCAATCCTTTTCCTACTCCTCTAATCTCTGCTACAACCGGAATATCAAATTTATTCAATTGAGTTGAATCACCAATGCCGCTCAATAAGAGCAAATGCGGCGAGTTGAATGCGCCCCCAGAGAGAATAACTTCGCGCCCAGCTTCAACTAAATAACTAGATTGTCGCTCCGACCTCCAATACAAGAACACTTACCCCCTGCTGTTCTCCAAGGCGTGAGGCAACTACCGAACCTGCTGCGCCAGATCCGATGACAATGTAATCATAGGATTGTCTTATTGAGAATTCTCCATGTTGCAATCATAATATTGTGTAGGTTGATCTGTTATCTACAGTGCTTTTATGTCACGAAGCCGCTGAAGTGTCGTCATGGTTTTTAAACCGCCACTATAAGAAATATTCGATCAGCCTACGACTTCAGCCCGATTTTCCCTTGCCGTTTTCGGTATCAGTAGAATATCATCGGAACGATAACAAACGAACACCTGGAGAAGAACAATGAGCGATGAAGTGTTTGAAACCCTATCAACAATTAACGGGTTTGAAAAACTTAACCAGGACAACACACGCGTAGAGCGACTTGGCGGGCTGACCAATAGAAATTATCTGTTCGATTGCGACCAAGGTAAATTCGTCCTGCGCTTGGCAGGTGAAGGCACGTCAGAATACATTGACCGCAAGACCGAACTCCATAACGCATCCATAGCCACTGACGCCGGTGTCAACGCAGAAATCTTACACTTTGATGTGGATACCGGAACCATGATCTGCCGCTACATCGAAAACTCGGTCACCTTGAATATTGAACTTTTAAAGAATATGGAAGCCATCAAGCGGACCGGTAAGGCATTTCGCAAGCTCCACGATTACGAAAAAAAATTCGCAACTCAATTCGAACTGTTTGAGCAGATAGACCAATACCTGGCCGTACTAAAGACACTCGATGCCGATCTACCGGATGGTTACAGCGAAGTACAAAAAGAGGCTGAGCAGGTGCGCAAAGCATTGGGGAAATTTGAACTACCCAACGCTCCTTGTCACTGTGACCCGATGGTGGAGAACTGTATCGATAACGGTGAAAAAGTTTTTATCATCGATTTCGAATATGCCGGAAACAACGACCCCATGTGGGACCTTGGAGACTTGTCGGTAGAGGGTGATTTTAATAACGAACAGGATATGGTATTCCTCAGAGCATACTTCGGCCAAGAACCTTCCGAATTCGACCATGGCAGAATGGTGATGTACAAAGCCATGTGTGATTTGCTGTGGACTCTATGGGGAGTAGTCCAGCACGCCAACAACAATCCGGTAGATGATTTCTGGGCCTATGCGGTAGGCCGCCTGGACCGTTGCAGAAAGCTCATGGCAAGTGAAGATTTTCCGCATCAGTTGGAAGCAGTAAGACGGGGGCCTTAAATTGACAACAAGCAGTGGACAGGCTTTCCTCGACAGCCAGCAATACACTCGCCAATCCATACAACTATATGAATCTATTTACGGGGAAGACTTTGTTAGCCCTGGAGGAAAAACTATCGCAAGGGAAATCATCAATCGTATAGATCTACCCCAGAATTCCCGGGTATTGGATGCGGGCTGCGGGCTCGGCGGCAGCAGCTTCCTGATGGCAACCGAGTTCGGCTGGCGAGTCACGGGCATGGACCTTTCAGCTAACATGTTGGAGATTGCCCGTGAAAAACTGGCGGGCCATGAATTGGAAGACCGGGTTGAGCTAATACATGGCGACTGCAGTAGTATCTCTGCGTCCAACTCATTTGATGCCGTTTACAGTCGAGATGTGTTTCTCCATATCCATGACAAAGCAAAGTTGTTTAACGCACTTTACCAAGCGATGGCCAGTGGCGGAATACTGCTGTTTACCGACTACTGCTGCGGGGAGAAACCCTGGCCAGATGATTTCCAGGCTTATGTGGATGAGCGGAATTACTGCTTGCATACCGTTGACGAGTACGCAAAATTAATCGAGCAATCCGGATTCGAGGAGCTAAAGTCAGAAGATCTCACTGACCGATTCACCAAAATTTTGGAACAGGAGCTCGACACTATTTCCACGCTTGAGCTCTCCGATGAAAAACGTTTTTCGCTGGAACAAAGCTGGAAAAAAAAGTTAGCGCAATCTCGGTTGGGTTGCCATCGTTGGGGCTTGTTTAGTGGCCGCAAACCGGACTGAGCCCTAACCGGCCAAACCGTTACCTTAGAATTGCTCAGGCGATGAATTCGCTGATTGCACTCAGGTATTTTTTTCGAACCTCGATAAATGCAAGATGAGACGCTCCTTCGAACTCAAGGAACTGTGCATCGGGTATGTATTCCACAAATTTGCGGCAGCTCGTTGGCGTAGCTTCATCAAATTCACCGCAAGTGACCAACGTGGGGGCCTTAATATTTCGAAGCGCTGAGGTGCCGTCGTAATTTTTCAAAACGCCACTACAGGTAAATTCATTCGGCCCCCACATGCCGGAATAACACTGTTCGTTCAGCAGATCGAAAGTCTTTTCAAGGTAGTCGGGCCACGGATCGATGCGACAAAAGTGACGTTTGTAAAAAACATCGACAGCGTTGAGATACTCTTCACTTTGCGTATTTCCTGTGGCTTCACATTGGTTCATAGTGGCAATGGTTTCTGCAGGCAATTGCAGTCTGTATCGATGATTGTCGCTGAGCCAGCGCTCAGTATTAATGAGAGGACTTGAAAGGATCACGCGTTCTATGCCAGCAGGCTTTGACGATGCGTAGGCGGCAGCCAGGGTTCCACCCCAGGAGTTTCCGAATAATATTAATTTCGGTATATCCAGAGCTTCTCGAAGAAAATCAATTTCTTTCAGAAAACGATCCAGGTGCCAATTCTGCGGATTATTTGGGCGATCCGACAAGCCTGCGTCGAGTTGATCATAAAAAATAACTGGACGTTCAGCACTGAGCTCCTGCAGTGGTAACAGATAGTGATGCGACATGCCTGGTCCCCCATGTATCACTATCATTGGAGTATTCGTCGAGTCTGTTTCACCGGAAATTCCGTACCATAGACGTCCTTCAGGCGTTTCGACATGACCTTCTTTATTGTGATTAACATCGCTCATTGTCATATTTGCTCGCGGCTACACGGAACAGATTAGAATACATTAATGAGAATCGAGGCCAGCCAGAACGCGAACAAACTTCTCTCTGTCGATATAACCAGCAATAGTATTTTCTTCCTGATCAAGCACAGCAACCGGATGATCAGACTCCACCACCAGCGATGCGACATCCGCAATACGCTCGGTAGACTTGACTGTTGGGCCTGAAGTTTGGTCTGAGTTAGTCGGTGAACGCATAACGCTGTCGACCTTTATCACTCTGGAACGATGAACGTTACGCGTAAATCGCGCAACGTACTCGTTTGCCGGATTGAGTATCAAATCGCTGGGACTACCAATTTGAACAATTTGTCCCTGATCCATTATGGCAATCCTGTCGGCGATTTTTAGCGCTTCGTCCAGATCGTGAGTGATAAAAATTACAGTTTTGTGGAGTTGGCTCTGAAGCCTGATTAGCTCATCTTGCAGATCAGCCCTGATCAGCGGATCCAGCGCAGAAAAGGGTTCATCGAGAAACCACAGCGATGGATCTGTGGCCAGCGAGCGGGCAATGCCAATGCGCTGTTGCTGGCCACCTGATAGCTCATCTGGAAAATGATTTTCACGACCTTCGAGCCCAACCAGTGAAATCATTTCAGCTGCTTTGGCTTCGCGTGTGGAACGCTCTACACCCTGCACCTGAAGCGGAAACGCGACGTTTCCTAATACGTCTCGGTTTGGCAGCAATGCAAAATGCTGGAACACCATACCCATTTTATTTCGACGGGTTTTTATCAATTCAGCTTCCGACGCTGCCAGTAGATCCTGACCTTCGATCAGAACGTTTCCGGTGGTGGGTTCAATGAGTCGCGACAGGCAACGGACAATAGTGGATTTTCCGGAACCGGAAAGGCCCATGATGACGAAAACTTCGGCACGGTGAATATTGAACGACGCGTCACGTACTGCTGCAGTCCACCCGCGTGAGTGAATGTCCTCGTCAGCCAGATCAGGCCCGCCTGCACGTTCAAAAGCGTTTTTACTGGCACCAAAGATTTTCCACAAATTCTGGCATTGCACGACGACTTCGCGTTGGGTATTAATAGAACCAGTGGTATCAGTGTTAGTCGTCATAAGCTACTTTATTATTGTCTCGTTGAATAGCGGAATTTGCGGCTGCGGCTTTTAACAAACCATCAGCGATAAGTGCAAGGCATGCTACGCAAAGTCCGGCTATGATGCCCTCACCCACCTGTGAGCGGTTGAGTGCGATGAGTACTTCCTGACCAAGGTCTTTTGTGCCAACCAGTGCGGCGATGATCAGCATTGAAAACGCCATCATGATCGTTTGATTGATACCAATGAGCAGCGTGGGCCATGCTGCAGGAAACCTTAACCAGATAAGGGTTTGCCATCGGGAGCATCCTGAAATCTCGGCCGCTTCCAGACGCGCCTGAGGAACCTGGCTCATGCCCACCATGCTATAGCGAACAGCCGGAGCAATGGCATAAAGCGTAACTGCAACAATAGCCGAGACATCGCCAATACGAAACAACATCACCGCTGGCAATAGATAAACCAATGTCGGCAGGGTTTGCAGGGTGTCGAGCATCAGGTTGGCGGCGGTTTGTAACTTTGTCCTTGACGACAACCAGAAGCCAATCGGGAAACCGATCAAGACAGCAAACATTACCGCGATCAGAATAAGGTACAGCGAATTCATCGCCGGTCCCCAATAACCGGTGAGCACGATAAACATCGCCAGCGATACCGCATACAGCATCAGCCGAACACCGCCTATGCGATGTGCCGCCACCGCCAGCACACCAATGACCAAAGTCCACGGTGCTGTGCTGAGAAAATCTCGCAGAGGTCGCATGACTTCCAATAAGGCAAAGGTACGAAAAGCATCAAGTACGTCAAACCATTCCTTATTGATCCAACTGACCAGATTATTCCAGAAAGCCGCCGTTGAAATCAGGTATTCCTTGGGCCACAGTTGCGCCAGTGGTAACAACCAGGCAATAACCGTCGCGCCAATCAACCACAGCAACAGTAACCGCCACAATGGCTGCTGTCCTGGTTGCAGATGTTTACCATGGGCAGCTCGTTTCGCAGCAGCCTGGCTGAGGCGATCAAGAATAACCGCCAGGGCAACAATGCCCATGCCAGCTTCAAGACCTGTGCCTATGTCGAGTTTTCGCAATGCTTTGAGAACGTCGAAACCCAGTCCACCTGCTCCGATCATGGAGGCGATGATGACCATGTTGAGAGTCATCATAATGGTTTGATTAAGACCGACTGCAATTTTCGATAATGCTGTTGGCAACTGCACCTGCCAGAGTAGTTGTCGGCGTGTGCAGCCTGCCATTTTGCCGCACTCGATAGTTTCTGACGGTACTGACTTGAGGGCTAAAACGGTGTTATGTACCATCGGTGGCAGAGCATAGGCAACGGTGGCAACTAATGCTGCACTGGGGCCATAGCCAAACAGCAAAAGCGTCGGCACCAGGTACGAAAAAATTGGAACCGTTTGCATCACGTTCATGATTGCCCGGGTAACGTTTTCAACCTGTGCACTTCTAAAAGACCAGATACCCAGTGCCAACCCAAGCGCTGCCGCGATAACCACACTCACGAGAACGTTGGATAGCGTAACCATCGCGTTCTGCCACAAACCGAACAACACCAGAAACCCAACACAGATGCAAACAGTGATCGCCAGCGAGCGGCCACCAAATCGCCAGGCAGTGATAACGGCCATACCGCCAATGGCTAACCAGGACAAAGGGGGTACACTTTGCTTGACGTCCAGACCTCGACCGGTAAAGAGTCCGTCGGCAAGCAGAACCACAGCACCTTGTATCGGCCTGTCGATAAATTCAGCGAACAGCCGGGTAATATCTTTAACCGCCAGATCACCAATTGAAGCGTCGCGTGCAAACCAATTGATGGCGTCACCGACGACTGTGGCAACCGGAAATTCAAGCCAGGCCGGGATGGTCGACAACCAGGCAGGTCCAAACGCTACCATGACGGCGAGCACCAGCAGAGCGGCTGCAGGATACCAGCGGTGCCAGCCATTGGTGAAGGTGCTTTTGGATTGGGCACTATTTACACTGTCGTGCAATGGATTGCCTTGTGTTAAGAAAAAAGCTGGGTAGCCAGAATTTTCTGGCTACCCATGTTGGCGTTGTGTAGCTCAGGCTGGAATGTTAACCCGCGCAGGCGGCCCAGGGACGCCATACATCTTCATTCGCTTTCAACCATTCGGTGGCTACTTCCGTGTTCGAACGTCCATTTAGATCAACTTCAACCAGTAGCGCACTAATGGTGTCGTTGTCCATCGTGTAGTTGCGAACCATTTCGTAAGCACAGGGCCATACTTCTTCGCCTCCGGCCCAACCCATTTTCTTGATCCAGCCATAAGGTTTGCCGCAGTCACCGGTTGCAGTTTTATTAGGCCCCCATGCCGGATCGTCGAAACAGCCATCTTCGTATTTTGGAAACTGTACGTATTCGCCTTCATAAAGTGAAGGTACCCAGTGCGGCTTCCATACCCACAGCACAATGGGCGCCTCCCGTTCGTAAGCGGCTTTTAACTCTGCGAACATGGCGGCATCAGTGCCCGGATGGATAATTTCGAACGGCAGATCTAATGCAGCTACCAGATTTTCGTCATGATCTCCCCAGGAAACCGGCCCACCAACATAACGGCCCTTAGGTGCAGTGTCAGCGGTTGCAAATTCTTCGGCACAGTCTCGGAGTGCTTCCCACGCAGGTAGTCCAGGACATTTTTCTTTCATATAAAGCGGGTACCACCAGTCTTCAACCCCGGCCAGTCCGGTTTCGCCCAGGTCAAGAACATTACCTGTGGCCACGGACTTGGCAAGATTGTTTTGTTGTGTGGTCTGCCAGGTTTCCATGGCCAAGTGCAAGTCACCATTTTCAAATCCGGGGTAACGACCTGAGTCGTCGGCAACCACAAGCTCAGTTGTGTAGCCATAGGTCTGTAGAATCAATGACATCATTTCTGCTTGCAGACCGATGCTGGTCCAGTCGGCAATCATGATCTTGATGGGTTTGTCTGATTCGGGTACGGCGGCACTTGCGTTAATCGAAGTGCCAAGTGTCACAGCCAGCAGTATTGAAGCGATGCTGGAAACTTTTTTAAATAGCATTTCATTTCCTTGTGGTTGCAGTGATCATGTCTGCCGAAATTCAGAAATGCAGACACAGTGTAAAATTTGTGTCAACCTTTAGCATACCATCCGTTGTCTACATAAAGCGCGGTACCGTTAACAAAACTGGCCTCGTCAGAAGCCAGATACAATGCAGCAGATGCAACCTCATGCGCTTCGCATATGCGAACTTGCGCACCGGTGAGATCGGCTTCATTCCATTTTTGTCCAAGCCCGTCGAGCTCATCGATTTCCCGCAGTCCATGCGCGGTTTTAACGAAACCGGGGCATACTGCGTTGCAACGAATACCATGTTCACGATATTCCGTGGAAATGGATCGCGCCAGTTGCAGCACAGCACCTTTGGTCATGCAATAAAGTGATTCAAGTGCAAAACCTTTCTCCCCACCTATGGAAGAAGTGATAACAATGGATCCACCGTTGTGATCCAACATGTGTTTGACGATTGCCCGACAGACCAGAAAAGCTGAACGGACGTTGATATTCATAAGACGGTCATAGTCTGCCTCACTGGTTTCATGCAGTGGTTTGACAATGATGGTACCCGCGTGATTGAAGAGTATGTTGATCGGACCAAAGGTCGATACTGCAGTAGCGATAGCTTGTTCGACTTGCGTCGAATTGGAAACATCGGCTTGAATAAAGAGTGCATCACCACCGTTATTGTTTATTTCAGTGACTGCAGATTCACCCTGCGCTTGATCAATATCCAGAATGACTACACGTGCACCAGCTGCGGCAAACTGGATTGATGCGGCTCTTCCCATTCCCCCGGCGCCTCCGGTAATCAACGCAACCTTGCCCTCAAGACGACCACTGAGTTTGCTCAGATCAATGTTTGGGGGGGCACCCGATGGTGTCATGCTGTTCCGCTCCGTATGCGCTTAATTCCTTTATATTATCAATATACCTGAGAATCCAGCCATTCAACAGTAATCCACAGATTGGGTTACGTGCACTGCACCTGCCCCAACAAATCGATGCCCAGCATTGAACAAAAATGAGGAATGTCGATAAATATCCAGTTCTCGGCCAACTTATCTCCCTCGCGGCGATACAAATCCACAATGCGCATATCCGCTGGGGCATCGCCGTCAGGTAGGCCAAGAAAACCGTTTTTTACGCGCATCGTTAAACTCGGATAACCGAAAAATCCACCGTACATCCCCTCGCCTAAACGCGTTACGTGTTCGGTGTGGCCGACATATTCAAGGCCCTGTTCAAATGGCCCGGAGTGACCACGGCGATAGCCTTCAAACGATGCGCTGGTACCAATACCACCTGGTCCATACCATCCCATATCTGGCGTCCAGAATTGCTGCATATGATTTTCCGGTGATTCAACACCCATAGCACGCAAGTCGGTCACCATCGCACTGATCAGTTCAACAGTAAAACGTCCCTCTGCATCCTCTTGAGAGGTGAATAAAAGCCCGTCGTGGGTTCGTGGAGCTGGAGACAATCCATCAAGACCGGTTGATGCAAGCAATGGTGATCGACCGATCTGAGCGAGCATATTAATTATGTCGATGTAGCAGGCCGTCTCCACGATCTTGTTATCTTCGATACGATGAAATTCTACGAAGCGCAATAGAACGTTTTTTCGACTCGGCGCCATGCCAAGCCAGGGTTTGTCCCATAAACCCATCAGGTGTCCCATTTCGACAACCCAAACACCCTGCCAATTGTCTAATTCATTAAGCCCGGCAAAGAATATATCGGGTCGTCGCTGCAATGGACCCATGGCTTTTTTTAACGGGCTCCAAAAAACATCAGCAACAGCATCTACTCCCGATTGTTCTTGAAAAGGATGCATACCCAGCCAGCGGTAATCTGAATCAATATAGGGAGCCAGTGCAGCCGCACATTGCGTTGGGTCAGCGGAATCAAGCGCTTGATTAGCCGCCAACACCAGCGCTTTTGCTTGCTGCAAATCAGCCATGAAGTCGCGCTTTAGCAATTTGCATCATTAAGTCAAACTCGTTAAAGAGCTGCCATTCCTGCTCAACCATTGATGCTTTTACTCGCCACTGGGTAATGCCCCAGATCTGGCAGACAGCTTGTGTTGGCTCACCATAGTGGCCCTTGCTGCTATGTTTTCCCTCAGCACTCCAGCGTGTCGAGATTAGATAGCCTTCTGTATCTTTTCCCATCCAGTAAACTTCGTCAACTTGCAACGTCAAATCCGGAAAGGCGTCTCGCAATTGATTGATGTAACGCTGATACTGCTCGGTGCCTTGAAATTTTCTTTCGGTGGTACCTTCGAATGGTATATTGGGATGATAGTAACTTGTGATGGCAGAAGCGTCGCCGTTCCAGATGTTGTCATGCACTTTGCGAGTAAACGCATCCGGGTCAAAGCCATTAACAGGCTCTGCCACAGATAGCGGCACAGATGGTGAAGCAGAGGCACGCAGTTGATCCCAGATTTCTGCGGTGCGTGGCCAACCCGGTAGCGGGTCGGCAGCCAGCCTGGCAGCTTCAGCCCACAAATCGATACCCAATTGCTGGAGCATAGCTGATGTGTTGTACAACACATGTTCCAAAAATATATCGTTACCCTTCGCCACGCAATTAGCAATCACAGGCACATTAATTTTTGCTCCGGTGGCATCGCCGTAACGACTGCTGTGAGTGTTGGTACCGATGATTCGAGTCAGGTGTGAGGTATGAAAGGCGACTTGATCATCGCCTGCCCAAATCACTTCTTCGGCATCGAGGATGATGTCGGGAAAAGCACCGGTCGTGTGGTGCGTGTCGGCGATAATCTTCTGGTTACCCACCTGCAAGCCATAGTCGTCATAAACGAGGCTGTCTTCTGAATAACAGTCAGCAATGTATTCCACCTCACGCTGTGATGTTTCCCAGATGCGATAAGTGATCCGAACGATGTAGTCAATAATGTTTCGATAGTCCGGATCAAAGCCGGACAATGACTGCGCCACTCCAAAATCTTCTGGAATTCTTAACGATCGACCATGGGTATACTGCTGCAATGAAATGTCGTAGCTATCCGGCATGTGCGCTCGCGACAATGCTTGCGCCGGATGGTGTGACGTGGAGCGAGCTGGAATAAATCTGGTCATCAATTGCCTCCAATATCTTCCAGTAGATCGATACCCTGCATCAGCACGAAGTGCAGCATATCGATAAAGATCCAGTTCTCCGCGAGTTTGTCACCGGCACGTCGATACACATCGACCACACGCATTTGTGCAACCTGATCGCTGGCAGGTACGCCCATATAGTTACCGGTATTACGCATGCCAAGACACGGCCGCCACAAAAAGGCCGCATAGTGACCTTCCGCTGTGGCGGCAGATTCGGGAAAGTAGTCAACAAAGTCCTGCTGCGCTTCAAACGGCCCGGTGTGTCCGCGACGATAGCCGGAAAAGCCAAGACAAGCACCAATACCCGCAGGTCCAAACCAGTTCATATCGGTGTGCCAGTGGCTGATCATATGATCAGCCGGTGAAGTCATGGTCTCTGCCAGTTCGGTTAACATCGTGTTGGTGATATCAAATGTTTGTTGACTGAGTTGTAAATCCTGCGGCTCATACAGAAGACCGTCATGCGTCAACGGGCCGGGCGACATGATATGTGCAGCCGTTTGTTTGGATGCATAGGGATTAACACCTGCCTGAGTCATCACAGAAAGTAGATCAAGCCACTCGTATGTCTCGGTGATGCGATCGTGCTCTATCCGATACCAACTGACGTAAGGAATAAACATCATCTTTTGCGAAGCTTTGATACCAAGCCATGGATTAACCCAATCCCCTAACAGATTCCCCATAGAAACCACCCACAACGCCTGATCGTTATCCATATGGTGGAAGCCTGCAAAGAAGATGTCAGGGCGACGCTGCATGATTGGCATAGCCGTCTTTAACGGTGACCACACCTGCTCCGCCAGTGCATCCGTGCCACAGATTTCATTAAATGGATGCACCCCATAGTAGCGATGCGCTGCTGCCAGATTCTGCTTACACGCATTAGCGGTTTCTAAGCCCGGCTTTGCGTTATCCAGCGTTTCGAGCGCCTGCAATACGCAACGTTTGGCATTGCCAATAGCTTCTGACATGTGCTTATCCCTTGACCGCACCCGCGGTCAGTCCGCTGACAATCTGTCGCTGAAAGAACAAGACCAGGAAAAATAATGGCAGTATCGCACTAACCACAGCGGCGACCGCAAACATCACATTACCCTGCTCCCGCACGGTACCAAGGAAGCTCGCAATTCTCGGGACCATGGTTTGGTTTTCCTGGCTGAGTAACATGGAAGTAATCGCAAAGTCGTTGTAGGCGAGTAAAAACGAAAACAAACCAGTGGTAATAACGCCTGGCCACATAACCGGCATGATCACATGCCAGAATGCCTGAAAGCGATTACAGCCGTCGACCAAGGCACTTTCATCGAGGTCTCTTGGCACGTTTAAAAAGAACGAGTGCAACATCCACAATGTGAAGGGCTGATTAATAGCCACCAGCACGATGACTGTGGTGGTCTTATGCCCCCATAGGTTCCACTGGAAAAACGGCAGCAGATAACCCGATACCAGCGTGATATGTGGCATGGCGCGAAAAACCAGCGCCACTATTAGCAGCCAGAACGCATACCGAAATCCCGATCGGGCCAGTGCATAGCCACCCAGCGTGCCCATCGTCAGCGATATCACCACCGTAAAAAAAACCACGATACCGGTGTTGATTGCATTGCGCCAGAAACCTTCTTTTATCCACGCGCCAAAGTACCCGTTGCCAGTAAAGGCATCACCGGTTTCAACAATAGTAAACACACCGTACAGCGCGTTACGCCAGTCGGCCTTGGAAAAGAAGTCGCCCTGAACTTTGAAAGAGCCCCACACTGTCCAGATAAACGGCCCAGTGGCAAGCAACAACCAGAACACAATCAATCCGGTTGAAAAAAATACCAGAAAGCCAGGCTTTTGATTGGCAGGGTTGTTCATGGTTTATACCCGCCTGCGGTTGAAGTCGCGCCAGGTACGGATCAGTACCGGTGTCAGCAACACCAGCACACCCAGTATTGTCAACATTGAAGTCGCTGCGGCTGAGCCGAACAATTTTGTATCGCCACTCAAATCGTTGTAGATAATCCACGACAATGATGTGGCTTTGGCTGATGCGGAAAAACCGACAATAGGCTCAAAAACCCGAAAGTTATCCATCAATTGCATTAACGTGACGAAGATGATCAGCGGCATCATGTAAGGCACAATAATGTAGCGCACTCGCTGCCAGCGGGAAGCGCCATCGATCTGCGCTGCTTCCACAGTATCTTTTGGAACGGTTTGCAAGCCGGCATAGAAAACCACGAAGCTAAACGGTGCATTGTGCCAGACGCCATAGACCATCAGCATTACCCACGTCAACGGCGCGGACGCCTTCAAGCTTAAGTTCGGATCGTCAAAGAAATACTGTAGTGTGGCACCAATAATGCCGTCGGCATCTACCATCCAGAATAGTATCAGTGACCCAATCAATGGCGTTACGATCATTGGCAACAGGGACGCAAAAATTGTCGGTCCCTTGGTAATGACAGGCAATGCATTTACACCAAGTGCAATCAACATTCCAAGCAACAGTACAGACGGGGTTACGATAGCCGTATAGGCAATGGTAAACGTCAACGCCTTATAAAACGGCAGTGCAAACACAGAAGAAAGAAAAGAACCGATGCCCTCGCTCTCGCTCCATAGGGTTTTAACTTCTTTAACCGCCAGATGGTTGCGGTTTGAGTAAGTACCAAAGCCATTGAATTTACCTAGCGGCTGTTCCTCGTTTAACGCATTCGTGGCCTCGACATCTACCGTCAGCGTGGTTTCACACTTGAATGGAGAGCAGTTCTCTGTTTCGATCAATACTTGATCGTGTTCTACAAAGAGCGACTGAACGGCGGCAGAAAAAATCGGTAGTGCGATAAACAGCACCATGGCTGCCAGCGATGGCAGGATAAACCAGGTAAATGCGCGATGAGGCATAGGTTGATTGCTGGGCCTCTGTGTTTATGGACGCAATAGCGCCATCCGTTGGTGGGTTTGGTTTTTTTTGTTAAATAATCAGCAAGCCATTAACTGGCTTGCTGATCAGGATAATAATTACTGTAAATAACCTTCTTCTTTTGCTTTGGCGATGTAGGAGGCTTCGATATCAGCAAGCGTATCTTCCGCGCTGGCATCACCCTGTAGAAAGTCAGGCAGCTCTTCGAAAAACGCCGTGTGCAGCAAACCCATGTACGGTAGCATCGGATACGGCTCCGCACCCGCGGAGGCTACAGCGGCAACGCCTTCTGCAGCTGGTCCGGGCGTGTAAGCATCCATTAACCAGACGGCTTTATCATTATTGGCTTTCACCATCTCGTCCGAAACACCATTGAGCATGGCGATAAACGTTGCTTCGGCATCTTCATCACTAATATTTTTAGCGATGGTAAACCCGTCCCACCACAATGTGGATGCTGGTGTGGAACCACCACCAACGGTCGGTGCACCGGTGGCCATGGTGTTTTCGATGACTTCAGGTGTCGACCCTTCATCGTCAGTTAAACCACCCATAGAAGAACCCCACATCTGTGCAATGGCGAGATTACCGGCTTCCCAGATAGGTGCAACAGCGGCGGTATTGTAGGTTAGGAAGTCAGGGTTGGAGTATTCCATTAACGACTTGAGCATGTTCAAGGTAGCAACGCCTTGCTCGTTGTTTACGGCAGGCTCTGCCGTACCTTCTTTAAAAAATTTGCCACCGTGGCCCAGATACATGTTGACGAACTCTTCACCAAGGTTCCAGTCAGACATGGTCAGCATGGCGAAGGGGTGCTCCATTGCACCGGCATCTCGAATCGCCTTGGCAGCATCGAGCACTTCCTCGTACGTAGTTGGTACGGCCACGCCCACTTTATCAAGAATGTCCTTTCTGACTACCAAATGTTGAGCGTTAGCCATAAAAGCTATTGCCATGACTTTACCGTCAATGGTGATGAGCTGATTCTTCTTAAGTTGAGCACCGTGTTTTTCAACAAGATCGTCCAGTGGACGTATCAGTCCGTCATTCAGCAAAGGCACTATGGAAGAGTTTGCAACGATAACAGCGCTGTACTCAGCCGGATTGGCAGTCAGTGCAGCTGACTGAATGTCGCGATGTTCTGCCGTGTGGTTTTTGGAAAATGTCGCCTCTCCACCAACGCATGCTTCCGCAGTATCCACCACTGCGTGCAGTGCCGGAAAATCATTGGCGAGCACGCTTACCTTGCCACTTTCTACCGGGCAGGCAGCGTAGACTGAACCGGCACCCAGACCAATGACCGTTACTAACACTTTATATGTCGACCGAAAATTCATGTTTCCCTCTCTTGGCATTCGATGTGTGAATAGACGACACAGTACCGATGGACTGAGACTAAACCGTCTGCGCTCAGCAGTTGACATTGAATGTCAATTGCACACGAGTACAAAATTTTAAATTGAGTGGTCCGAATATAGCAAGCTTTATTATTAGAGACCAGTGAGCACTTTTTGCCTGGCGATCAGGTCAACACCAAGCTGATCGAGGAAATGCAGGTGATCGATAAAATTCCAGTTTTCGGCTAGTTTCTCACCTTCACGGCGATACAGATCAACCACTCTCATTGTGGCCGGCACCGAAGATGCCGGTGCGAGCCCAATGTAACCGCCGAGCGACTGAACATCAAAAGTCGGCCAGCCGAAAAAACCACCATAGCAACCTTCGGCTAACTCGGTGGTATGACCAAAAAACTCACCCCAACGCAGGCCCTGTTCAAACGGCACACAGTGTTGTTCCAGATAACCTGCTTGCGTATACGGTGCGCCAATGCCACCTGGTCCCCACCAGATCATGTCTTCATTCCAATCGAGTGACAGATCCGTTTCGGTAGTGTGAACATCAACGTGCAGCAATCGATTGATCATGCGTTGAAATAACGCCAGGGTTTTGCGCCCCTCTCCCGCACATTGATCTTCAAACAATAACCCGTCATGAGTACGTGGTCCTGGCGTGACCATAGTGGCGGCAGTCGAAGGCGGCAACACTTCGGCTTGCACCTGAGCCATCATATTCATGATGTCCACAAACAAGGTTGACTCGCGAATTAATCCATCTTCTATGCAATTGAACTCTGCATAGCGGAGCATCACCGCTTTACCAGTCGGCCGGATACCGAGGAACGGTGCTTTAAACAGACCGAGCAGATGGCCCATCGACACCGCCCAGTCGGACTCGCTAGTATCCAGTTCGTTAGCGCCTGCAAAAAAAATATCCTGTCTGCGCTGCAACGGTGCAAAAGACGCTCTAAGCGGTGTCCAGAATATTTGTGCCGCCTGCTCCGCGCCGACCGCCTCGTTGAACGGATGAACAAATTGAAACCGACACCTAGGGTGAGTATTGCAGGCAAGTGCGTCGGCAAGCGCGGCAGTGTTGGCGTTATCAAGCTGATTATAGTGCTTTAGTAAAACACCCTTTACCTCTGCCAATTTGCTCATAATATTTATGTTCATTGCTTAATGGGGGTACCTTACATTATGAACGACTTAACCACTGACACTTCCCACAGCAACAAAGCCGTGATTGCACCGGTTTGGGCAGCCTTGTATGACTTTTACGATGTCGGGGTGCGCACTTTTCTTAACGAAATCATCGCCCGATAACAGTAACCCAGTCATCAATGTAAATAAATCAGAACGTGGATTGATGACAAAACCAGCGACAAGTTACAAGTGCACCTGAAGCACACGGTATGTGCACCCGAATATCTTTTAATCCCGGAGGCGAAGCTCGGTACTGAGTTTTACCAAAACTTTAATCGCCTTGTTGCGGTGCGAATGTTCGATTTCCAGCTCACTAAAGATTAGAATGGTGCTTGCGTGGAACATCGGTTGTATTCCATTAAGCTGATCGTCGAAAAATCAATCAGATAGATGCCAGACATGCTGCAGGATCTGAAGTGGAATTTCTGCAGGTTATGCGTCTAAAACCAGGTAGCTTTGCAATTAGTGAGATTTCGCTTTACTCTCATCTGCAGCCTGTGAACAGGCATCAAACCGTGAGGAGAAAAAATCAGATGACTAAAAAACTTATACTTCCGAATACCACTCGCCGAAAGTTTGTCAAGGGCGTAGCAACAGCCGCGGCCGTCGGGCCCTGGATAGTTAGCCGCGGGGTATTGGCATCGTCAGGCGAGCTCAATGTCTTGATGTGGTCTGATTATCTTCCAGATGGTTGGAAAGAGAACTTCGAGGCAGATACCGGTATCAAACTTAATCACACTGGTATCGGCTCTAACGAAGAAATCATCAACCAGATGAAAGCCTCCAAAGGCGCAGGTGTTGACATCTGTTCACCGACCAACAATCGGTCTGGCCAATGGAGCGAACTCGAGTTGCTACAAGCTTGGGATTACGACAAGATTGCTAATATCGAGGAAGCCAATCCGTCCATGCTTAAGGTAGGCCTGGCTGAGTGGAACTTTGCAGACAAGGGCTCACATTGGTTGCCACATATCTGGGGCACTGAAGGAATCGGCTGGCGTACTGATTTGTTTGAACCAAAAGGTGGCGTACCTAGCTATGGCGATGTTTGGGATGAAGCCAACGCCGGCAAAACCATGATGCGAGTTCATTCAGGCATGCTTGGCGCAGGTCTTCACATGGAAGCCTCTGGGCTAATGGAGCCAGGTTCTGTTTGGGCAGCTTATAAAGATGAAGACACCATGCGTAAGGTATGGGATCAAATCTTGAAGTTCACCGTGGACAACAAGAAAAATCTTAAGCTCACCTGGAACGACGCTGATACCCAGAAAAACGGTTTTCTCAATGACGGTGTTATTGTTGGTCAAACCTGGGACGGCCCGCCATTATCATTGCAATCTGCTGGCGAGCCTGTTACCTATCAAGCGCCTAAAGAAGGTGCGATGGCCTGGGTTGATGGTATGTCATTGTCAGCAGCGGCGACAAACAGCGAACAAGCTTATGAGTTCGTTAAGTTTTGCTACAAAGCTGAACCGGCTGGTGTCGCGATTGACTCGCACGGCTATAACTCTGCTGTTCTGGGTGCCGACAAATTTGCCGGTGACCAATACAAGACTAACTTCAGCTCAGCCTACCCAGGTGAGGCTTTAGCGAATCTAAACCCGTGGCCAGCAGAGCCTCAGTGGTACGCTGATGTACGAACTGAATACGAGAATAAGTTCCAGGCTGCTTAAAGCCATTACACGTACCCCGGCCATGTGGTCGGGGTATCGACACACAAGAACACTAAAAACGCTAGATGAGTGCAGACGTAACGCTTGACGATGTTTGGATCCGCTTTGGTGATTTTATCGCAGCCCGCGAAGCCAATATCCATATTGAAGACGGTGAGTTTTTTAGTTTCCTCGGCCCTTCGGGTTGTGGAAAAACCACACTACTCAGAGCCATCTCCGGGTTCCTGACCCCATCACAAGGCCGCGTACTGATTGGCGGCAAAGACATGGCAGGCATTGGTCCCAATCGCAGACCAACTGCCCTGATTTTTCAAAATCTTGCACTGTTTCCGCTCATGAGCGTTTGGGAAAATATTGCCTTCGCACTTGAAGTGAAAGGTATTTCCAAACTGGAAAGGCGTAAGCGCGCAGATGAATTACTCGACCTTATCGCTCTGCCCGGTCAAGGCGACAAACGTGTAAGCGAACTCTCCGGTGGACAAAAACAACGTGTGGCCATTGCACGCGCACTGGCGGCAGAGCCTGATGTCTTATTACTCGACGAACCGCTCTCGGCGCTTGACCTAAAACTGCGCCAGCATATGCGCACAGAACTACGCGCCATCCAACAGCGCGTGGGTATTACATTCGTTTATATCACCCACGATCAGGGCGAAGCCCTAACCATGAGCGACAACGTGGCCGTAATGAGAGAAGGCTTGATCGAACAAGTTGCCGATGGCAGCACCATATACGACTCCCCGGAAACCGCATTCGTGGCATCGTTTGTTGGCGAAAACAATGTCTTTCAAGGCAAAGTAAACCGGCTTGATCAGTCGGCCGCCATTGTCGAAACACCGTATGGCGAGTTTTGCGCACGACCCATCCAACGCAACAATCAAGATCAATTGCAAGTGGGCGATGATGCCATGGTGTTTGTACGACCCGAGGCCATAGAAAACGCCCAAAGTGACAGCCCTAACAGCGTCACTGGTGAAGTATTACAAACCGAATTTGAAGGCAACTTATGGCAATTACATGTACAGCTGCCAAATGGTGGCCCACGTATTACTCGCTCCAGTATTAATGATGGGCGCGCAACGAAACATCAAGTTGGCGATAAAATCGAGCTTGGCTTTAGCGAAACTGCGGCTATTGCTTTACCTATTGGCCAACTGGCAGCGGAATAACCCAGATGCTTAAATACTGGGCAGACTACTTCACTCGCAACGGTATTGGCCTCGGCATATACCTGTTGGCTGCGGTTCTACTGTGGATGATAATCATGATCATCCTGCCGCAGCTGTATATGGTGGACTTCTCGCTACGCGCTAACGTTCCTCCACCGAAATGGGGAGGCGAGGAACACGTTTACACGCTCGAACATTACAAATACCTGGTATACGGCAGCGCAAAATCTTCTGAACAATTCAATACGATCGATTTAAGTGTTTTTGGTCGTACGATACTTGCCGCTATTGTTGTCACAATAATTGATCTGTGCCTGTGCTACCCAGTCGCGTACTACCTTGCGCATGTTGCCAAAGGTGGTTGGGCCCGCTTGATGGTTATGTCGCTGATCATTCCATTCTGGATCAATGAAATACTGCGTGCATTCTCTTTCAAGGTATTGTTTGGTACCAGCGGTTTGATCAACAACGCTCTGGTGGCTGTTGGCCTGATCGATCAACCCTATGATTTCGTTCGTGAAAATATTGCGCTTTATAGCGGTCTTAGCTACGCCTACATATTGCTAATGATATTCCCGATATACAACGCCATCGAAAGCCTCGACAAAAATCAAATAGAAGCTGCGCGTGACATGGGCTCACCGTGGTGGCGCATTCACTGGCGCATCGTGTTACCGCATGCCAAACCCGGTATAAGCTCCGGGTGTACGATGGTTTTCATGCTAAGCGCCGGCGCGCTGGCAGCACCGCAAGTTCTGGGAGGGCCGAGCAGTTTGTGGTTCACGCAGATCATCTACAAAGCATTTAATAACTCAGCGAACTGGGCGCGAGGCTCGGCTTATGCACTTGTGCTGCTGCTTGCCTGCATAATTTTTGTGCTGCTAATGATGCGAATCTTTAAAGTCAGATTGGGTGAGATTGCCCGGTGACCTCAGACAGAATTCGCCAGGCGTTTGTCCTCTTTTTTGTATTAGGGTTTTTCGCTTATTTATTTGGCCCACTCATTATCATGGGCATGACAGCGTTTAATAGCTCCGCCTTCCCCAGAGTCTCGCCGTGGGAATGCTTCACCGTTGAATGGTTTTCGGTACTCGCAGAAGACAAACGATTACTCACCGGCCTGAGGAACAGTTTATTTATTGGCTTAGGTGTCGTCTGTCTCGCAGTACCACTTGGCTTGGCAGGTGCACTGATGCTGACTCAGGTAAAAGAGCGTGTAAGGCCTTGGTACTACACGATTGTTATATCGCCTATTCTGGTGCCAGGTGTTGTGCTCGGTATCTCTACCCTCTTGTTCTGGGATCGCGTCGGCGTCATGTTTGGCGCATCAAGAGACTCATTGTTTTACAACGGCTTCTTCCTGACAATCATTGGCCAGTCAACGTTTATTGCGGCGTACACCATGCTGGTGTTTATCTCTCGCTTGCAACGCTTCGAAACCGTTCAGGAAGAGGCTGCTCTTGATCTAGGTGCTACTCACTGGCAAACGTTCAAAAAGATATTATTGCCATTTCTGGCCCCCGCTATTGCGTCTGCGTCAGTGCTTGCGTTTCTCGCATCGTTCGAGAACTACAACACCACCGTATTCACAGCAATTTCTACCAGCACTATTACCACGGTGCTGGCGAGCAAAGTGCGTTACGGTATCGACCCATCCATTAGTGCATTGGCTGTGGTAATCGTGGTGCTGACACTAATCGGTGCAGCCGTGCATGAAATACTCAAACGACGCGAAATTGCTCGCAACAAAATGGCTGAAGAGGTTGCCGCCGGTAACAGGCTGAGCATCGGTAAACAGGCACCTTGGTATTTCGACCCTGCTTTGATCATGATGTTTTTGATTGTTGTTGCAGGCGTTGGCACGACTTTTATGGCTGGCACGATGGGTGTTGAAGAATGCAAAGTTGCCGTCAAATCTGAAAAGCAACGTGTAACTCAAGAACGAATCAAAGCGCTGCGCGAGCGCAATCAGGCCAAGCAGGATATCGAGGCTGCCCGACAAGCAGAAGAAACTGAACAAAAGCGAGAAGAAAAAGAAGGCCGCACAGGCACTGAGAACTTTAATAGTATTTTCAACACCGACAACCTGGCGCCAGAAGAAGATGAATCTCAACCTGAATCAAAGAAAGATTCATCCCGTACAGGCACTGAAAACTTCAATAGCATATTCAGCACTGATAACCTTGCACCGAAAGACGACACCGAGCAAGACAACACTGTGCCTGACAATAAAGACGACGAAGACAAACAGGCACCTCGTACCGGTACCGAAAATTTCAACAATATTTTCGATTCTGACAATTTAGCACCTAAACCAGACTAATTATCGGCATGCATTTGCCAAAAAAGGAGACAACCATGGGCCTGACCACCACTTGTATTGGTGCTTATCCAAAACCGGATTTCGTTAATCTACCAGACTGGTTCAACATCCCGGCAGGCCCCGACACTTCCGATCCGACCAAGAATTGGAAAGAAGCCATGCAAGCCATGGGCGAAGATGCAGAGACCATCATCAGCAAAGGTGTCAAACAAGCAGTTGAAGATCAATTATCGGCAGGCATTGATATCCCAACTGATGGTGAGATTCCTCGCGAAAACTATATCCATTATCATTGTCGTCACTTAAACGGTTTTGATTTTGAAAACCTGACCACAAAAGAGGTACGCGGTGGCACCTACTCTGCTGCACTGCCAACCATCAACGGCCCAGTCTCTGCCAAACAGGCGTTTATGGTTAAAGAATGGCAGCGTGCTCAAACATTCACTGAAAAGCCTGTAAAGATCACCATGCCCGGCCCAATGACAGTGTCTGACACGAACGCTGACGCTTTTTATCACAACCCGGAGAAGCTTGGTGCAGATATAGCCACCGCGCTCAATTCGGAAGTATTAGCGCTTGCCAATGCAGGCTGCACGCATATACAGATTGATGAACCGTTATTTGCACGAAGGCCACAAGATGCATTGGAGTATGGCTTTGACAACCTGGAACGCGCATTTCACCAATGCCCTAAAACGGTAACTCGTACTGTACACATGTGTTGCGGCTATCCAGACAGGCTTGATCACCCAAACTATCCAAAAGCCGAGCAAGACGCGTATAGACAACTAGCCAAAGCTATCGATGTCGCCAAGATAGATGCTGTCTCGTTTGAAGACGCGCACCGGCCCAACGATCTTGAACTTCTGGAAGAAATAGAAAATACCATCGTTATCTTTGGTGTAGTCGCTATTGCCAAGAGTGAAGTCGAGTCAGTAGAACATATTCGCGCACGGCTATTGGCTGCGCTTGAGCACATTGATAAGGAACGGCTTTTCGCGGCACCTGATTGCGGTTTGGGATTGCTGGGCCGAGAACTTGCGATGGCCAAACTGCGAAACATGTGCGAAGCCGCAGCGTCGATTGGCTAATGCGCCTGCTCGACCTGTTCTTTCGACATCTTCTTAACAAGCTCTTCCTAACTTATCGCTGCATCAAGGTCGAATTCCCCAGCCGATGAAAGACTACCAGGCAATGAAACCTCCAGTAGTTCCAGATCGGTGGATCTTTGCCGGTATCGCACTGGTACACTCGGTGGAATAACAAACGCGTCACC
>CAYTJF010000068.1:0-22592 GCA_964437945.1 uncultured Granulosicoccaceae bacterium | reverse complement strand
GTCGGGAGCGCGCCTGCTTGGAGCGCTCCGGCACAAGATACCGGCTACTTTTCAGATCCTGGGCCATTGAAATAACGAAAAAATTCAGAATCAGGTTTGAGCAGGAGCACATTATTGTCGCCACTAAATGCTTGACGATACGCATTCAGACTACGATAAAGGCTGTAGAACTCGGGGTTCTCGGTATACGCTTCTGCGTATATACGGGCTGATTCTCCATCGCCAGTACCGCGTGTGGTTTCAGCTTCTGCATAAGCGCTTGCCAACGTTTCTTCTCTCTGACGATTCGCTCTTGCTCTGATTTTCTTTGAGCTTTCCTCACCTTCCGAGCGAATTTCACGCGCAATCTTTGCGCGTTCCTGTTCCATTCTTCTGTAGACGGACTCTCGAACATCTTCGGGCAACTCTACCTTTTTGATACGCACGTCGATTATCTCGATACCAAGCCCTGCGGCCTGCTCATTCAGCTTGCCACCAACCTCGGTGTTCAACGTAGATCGAGCAGTAGACACAACCTCCCGAATGGTGCGACTCTTGATTGCGTTACGAACTTCATTGTTACCGAGTTGCGTTAGCCGACTGTCGGCTCTGGATTCTACCTCGCCGATACGTTTGTAGAATTCTTTTGCATCACCAATCCGCCATTTGATGAAAAAATCCACAATAACGTTCTTGTTTTCGCGGGTTAACATTTTTTCCGGATTCACATCAAGCGTCAGGATTCGACCATCGAACTTGTGAATTCTGTGATAGATCGGAATTTTGCCGTGCAAACCCGGTCCCAATTCATCTTCGGTTATTTCACCAAGCCGAACTTTAATGGCCAACTCACGCTCGTGAACGGTAAATACAAACGACGAGGCAAGCATCACACACAAAGCGATGAGCAATAGAAAAAATGGATTTAATATCCGACTCATCGTTCCACTCCTCGTTCTCTTGATCGCCCGGTTGTGCGGCTGTTCAGATCAGTCTGATCTAGCGGTTCGTTACTAAAACGAGGCGCATCCGATGCGGCGCTGTCTAAAATGTTCGGCCGACCAGCATCGGTTCTCGCGCCACCACTTTGATTTATCAGCTTATCGATCGGTAAATACATCAGACTGTTACCTTCATTGGAATCGACGAGCACTTTACTTGTTTTGCTGAGCACACTTTCCATTGCTTCTATATAGAGCCGTTCGCGCGTAACCGCTGGCGCTTTCTCAAACTCTTCCAACAACGATAAAAAGCGCTGCGACTCACCCAATGCCGATTGCTCGACCCTGGTTTTATAACCATTGGCTTCTTCCAAAATACGTTCCGCATCACCACGCGCAATTGGCAGAATTTCATTCTGGTAGGCTTGCGCCTGACTGATGATTCGCTCTTTATCTTCTCGCGCCTTGATAGCATCTGAGAACGCTGCCTGCACTTCATCAGGTGGCTGCGCCTCCTCCAAACTAACGGCGGTAACGATCAAACCCGTTTTATAATTATCAAGAATGGATTGAACATTCTCAGCTGTGGTGTTCTGTAACAAATCGGTATCGATAACCGGTGGGGTTTCTTCGCCTTCACCAGCCTCAGCTGCTAAGGCAGTGGTCAAGATAGCCTCCATATTGGTTTGACCAATGGCCTCGCGTACCGCACTTTCTACGACCTGTTCGAGCGTTAAATCCGGTCGGTGAACCCTGAACAGATACTCTTCAGCACTCTTAATATTGTATTGAACAGAAAGGGTAATTTTGACCAGGTTTTCATCTTGAGTCAGTGTGAGCTGTTGGTTCATTTTCGCGGTTCTTACCTGTTCGACGTCTACCCGCTCAACATGCTCGATTGGCCAGGGCATCCGCCAGTGCAACCCCGGACCAGTGGTTTTGGTATGAGCGCCAAATCGCGTAACTACACCAGCCTCAGCTGGCTCAATTTGGTAAATACCGGATGCAATCCAGACAAACAGTCCGATTACAGCCAAGGACATTATCCCCCAACCACCGATCTTGCCGCCGGGTATGCCGCCACCGCTGCTACCATTGCTGCCACTACTGCCTTGTTTACCAAACAGCTCGTTCAGCTTCTTTTTCAGGTTTTTGAAAACTTCGTCGAGATCAGGTGGCCCACTATTGTTGTTGCCACCACCACCGGATTTATTCCGATTGCCCCAAGGATCGTTATCGTTTCCACCTGGCTCATTCCAAGCCATAGGTTATTGCTCCAATACCGTGGTTAAACGGCCGTTTTTATTTAAGCGCGTCCAGATGCTGCAAGTTTAGGCGAATCTGGCGTAAATTGGTTCGAAATATCGTGTTCGCTTTGCATTTTTGAAAAGTCGACTGAATCCATATCGATATGGAGCATCAAGCTTCCATCAGCTTCCGAGCGCTCTTCCAGAACGGCACTCGCATTAAACAATAGCGCACGTAGCTTACCTTGGGCGGGTGACACCCTTAACCAACCGATAGTGCGCTGTTTCGCGACTTTCTCCGTGATCGCTTCAAGCAACAGCTCAATGCCATCCCCGGTAACGGCTGAGAGCCACACAGCAACAGGTTCGCCGGTCTCTGAGCGATCTATACGAGCGACGTTGCCGGTTCGATCAATCTTGTTATAGACGATAAGCTGAGGCACGGCGTCAGCGCCGATATTGTCCAGGACTTCGTTGACATCGCTAATGCGAGCTTCTTTTAAATCGTCACTGATATCAATAACATGCAACAATAAATCAGCTTCTCGTGTTTCGGTCAGCGTGGATAGAAACGCTTCAACCAGTTGGTGCGGCAAATCAGAAATGAAACCGACCGTATCGGCCAAAACTGCCGTATAGCCACTTAATAATGTAAGGCGTCTTAGCGTGGGATCAAGAGTAGCGAATAGTTGATCGGCTGCGTATACCTTCTCCGACGTCAATTTGTTGAACAGCGTCGATTTCCCTGCATTGGTGTAACCAACCAAAGCAATGGTCTCAATACCCGATTTATTGCGTTGGCTGCGCCCTTGTTCACGCTGTTTGCGAACTTTGGACAAGCGTTGCTTGAGCATTTTTACACGATCATTCAGCAATCGACGGTCTGTTTCGAGCTGAGTTTCACCCGGTCCTCGCAAACCGATACCGCCTTTTTGTCTCTCCAGGTGCGTCCACCCGCGTACCAGACGCGTTGATAAATGCGTTAACTGGGCCAGTTCGACCTGCAATTTACCTTCAAATGTGCGTGCTCTTTGCGCGAAAATATCCAGAATTAACGCTGCTCTATCGAGCACACGCACCTTCAATTCAGCTTCAAGATTCCTTTCCTGACTTGGAGTCAATCGTTGTCCAAAGAGCACTACATCAGGTTGATGCTGCTCGAGCAGGAAGCGTATCTCATCAATTTTGCCTTTACCGATGAAGTGCCTGGGATCAGGACGATGACGAGCACCTGTCACTATTTCGACCACAGTCAATCCAGCGGAGTTCGCAAGCTCAACAAACTCCTCACGCTCGGCCGTCAGATCAACAGGCTGGGCACTGCTGTGCTGCCCGTGCTGGGTATCAATATGGACAAGGAGAGCTCTGTCTCCAGTATCGGGTCGATCAAACAATGGGGCTAAAGACTCCTGAGCACGAAGCCCTGAAAACTAGCTTGAATGGACAAAGTGTGCAAGTCGCTGCAGACCGAGTTTTGATGAGTTTAGGCCCACCTTGTAGTGCTTTCATGTTCAAACTAGCGGCCATAAACCAATGGCTCTAAACCACAGGTCAAAGACTGATGGTCCAAAATTAGCCAAGCTTGTGTTTTTTCCAAAATCAGGTTTAGCTTAAACCAAGCCGACTCTGACCATGGATAAAAATTTAGTCTGACCCATTTAGTCTGACGCAGACCCGAGTAGCCTTACTCGGCAGTAGCTGCTGCTTCTTCTTCACCAGGAATCGCTATTTTTACCGGCCTACTGGGCACAACGGTTGATATAGCATGCTTGTACACCATCTGATTAACCGTGTTCTTTAGCAACACAACAAACTGATCAAATGACTCGATTTGACCTTGGAGTTTGATACCGTTTACAAGGTAGATGGATACCGGAACCCGTTCTTTACGCAGAGCATTTAAAAAGGGTTCCTGCAGTGACTGCCCTTTCGCCATATTTTTTTATCCTTCTTTGAAGCGTAGGTATGTTTTGTAAGTGTGGGTGTGTTCGATTTACTGCGTATTATAGAAAGAAGCATGCCGCCTGAGTAGACCGCCTATGCAAACCTCCTGTCAGCAATAACCTATTTCTAGTACGTTGGTAACGAATCGTAACGCAACCACCAAAATTCTTGGAACCACATCACAATTGTGCGCTGTTCACAGCCCCTGTGTCAACGTGATAAATGTAAAGTCTGCTTCTACATCAATTGCTTAGCAAAAATCCTAACCAATGATGCCGGTTTTTTATTTGTCCTGATCACATCATAGAAACCAAACAACCGGTTCAGCGCCGGTTCAGTCATCGGTATCTAGACTGCAGTCATCACATAATTCACAAGGACAAGCAAATGATAACAACGGCAAAAAGTATTCAGAAACACATTAATACGGGTGCGGTTTCTTTTCTGCTAGCCATGTCTCTGGGCTTCACAAGCACATACGCAAAATCGCCAGAACCAGCACAGTCGAGCACCGGCTCCGCCTCTGTTTCCGAAGGTTACACGCTCGCTGAAGCGGGATCAGGTATTCAGAGCCGATCAGCTTCCACAAGTAGTTTGGGCAATTTTCACCATCAGTCTCAAGCTCGCCCAACCATCTGGATAAGCAACATTGGCACGCTTTTGTTTGACGATCTGGACGGCGATGGATACCACTCTGGATTCAGCCTCACTATTGATGTAGACAGTGAATTTGGCGACACGGATGTATACGCAAAAATTTACCTCGAACCATCGTACACAGCTTCGGTACTTTTGCACACCACTGAGCGATTCTCAGTGTACGGAACCACATCGGGCGATGAATATCGGGTCGATACGGAATTACGCAACAATTACGTTGCAGACAATTACAGCGTATCCATCGATATACACGACGCCTGGTCGGATGAGCTGCTGGCAACAGCAAATGAAAGAGGATTCAACAACTTAAGACAACTTCCACTGGAATCTGCCGATATGACCGATTTCGTGGGCAACGCAAGCCTTGATGGAATTGGTAATAACCCCTTGCACGATGACGACTACCTGGATGACCACTACCTGAATGATCATGGCAACGATGATGTGATCGTCACCGAATACGGAGGTCTGTTCCATCCCGCAATATTACTTATTCTGGCCGGAGGTTTATTAACCCGCCGGCGAAAACGCTAAAAACTCGAAACACGACTGCATTGCGACACAAACTGACACGCAAGGAAACGTCCAGCTTATAATGCTCTGACTAATATGAAGGAAATGTGGCTGCATCACCTGATGCAGCTGCGAAAGCTTGAGAGCATTTGCATGAGCCAGTATCAAAGCGCCTTCCAACGCGCAAAATCATCTCCATCGGAATTCTGGATGGAAGCTGCCCAGGATGTACATTGGGACAAGCCTCCAACCAAAGCCCTGAACTCAGAAAACTCACCGTTCAATACATGGTTTGAGGATGGTCAAATCAACGCTTGCTACAACGCACTGGACCATCATGTAGACAATGGCCGGGCCGATCAACTCGCGCTCGTTTATGACAGCCCGATCACCAAAAGCCAACGAAAATTCACCTACCTCGAACTGCGCGACGCTGTTGCTCAGTTTGCCGGTGCCATAGCCGCCGAAGGCGTGACCAAAGGTGATCGCGTACTGATCTACATGCCAATGATTCCAGAAGCCATCATAGCTGTACTTGCCTGTGCACGGCTCGGCGCAGTTCATTGTGTAGTATTCGGTGGCTTTGCGGCACAGGAGCTGGCGGTGCGTATCAACGACAGCGAGCCCAAGCTCATTCTTGCCGCGTCGTGCGGTATTGAACCTGCGCGAGTAATCGAATACAAACCATTACTCGACAAAGCCATCGAGCTGGCAGAACACAAAGTGCCTCGCTGCATAATCTATCAGCGTGATGAAGTACAAGCCCCACTGACTGATGGTCGTGATATCGATTGGGTAGAAGCAGCGGCAAACGCCAACCCCGTAGATTGCGTTCCAGTACAAAGCACCGACCCACTTTATATTTTGTATACATCAGGCACTACCGGACAACCAAAAGGTGTAGTCAGAGATACTGGTGGCAGCGTTGTATCACTTAAATGGACCATGTCGAACATTTATGGCGTCGAACCCGGAGAAGTTTATTGGGCCGCATCTGATATTGGTTGGGTTGTCGGGCATTCCTATATTATCTATGGTCCACTGTTTCATGGTTGCACAACCATACTCTACGAAGGTAAACCGGTTGGCACCCCCGATGCAGGTGCATTTTGGCGAGTCATCAGCGAACACAAAGTGAGTGTATTGTTCACTGCACCTACTGCTTTTCGGGCTATTAAGAAAGTCGACCCAAACGGTGAGCTATTAAAGAACTACGATTTAAGCCATTTTCGTACCCTGTTTCTTGCTGGTGAACGCTGTGATCCGGATACACTTGAATGGGCACAAAAACAACTTGGGGTTGATGTCATTGATCACTGGTGGCAGACCGAAACCGGTTGGTCAATTTGTTCCAATTGCATGGGTATAGAGCAACTGCCAGTGATTGCAGGCTCCCCATCGGTTCCCGTACCAGGCTACGATCTGGTCGTGCTGGACGATTCGGGAAATTCTGTAGAAGCTGGCAAAATTGGCGCTCTGGCAGTCAAACTTCCTCTCCCTCCAGGTACATTTACAACGCTTTGGGGTGCACCGGAACGTTATGAAAGTGCCTACTTCAAAACCTATAAGGGATATTACGAGACTGGCGACGCTGGTTACGTCGATGAAAACGGTTATGTATTCGTTATGGCCAGAACCGACGATGTAATCAATGTTGCAGGACACCGACTCTCAACCGGTGCAATAGAAGAAGTATTAGCCGGTCATCCCGATGTAGCCGAGTGTGCGGTGCTGGGTGCTGCTGATGATCTTAAAGGCCAGCTTCCCATCGGCCTGGTTATTCTCAATGACGGGTGCGATCGAAGTAACGAAGCAATCAGCAACGAGCTGGTTCAACGCGTGCGCGAGCACATTGGCCCTGTGGCCGCTTTCAAATCGGTGGCTGTGGTCGCTAAGTTACCGAAAACGCGCTCTGGTAAAATGCTGCGCGCGACCATGCGCTCAATAGCCGATTCGACCGATTGGACAATGCCAGCAACCATAGAAGATGTCGGCGCGCTGGAAGACATAACCGATGCACTTAAACAACTGGGCTACGCTGAAAAACCATGACAGATATAGTTTCGCGCCTTGCGGAAAAACGTGCAGCGGCTTTAGCTGGTGGCGGAACAAAGCGTGTTGAAGCGCAGCATGCCAAAGGCAAACTCACCGCGCGTGAGCGCCTGGATGTGTTGTTCGATGCTGGAACTTTTCGCGAATGGGATATGTTCGTTGAGCACGATTGCACCGACTTTGGTATGCAAAATAATCGTATTCCCGGCGATGGCGTGGTTATTGGCTACGGCCAAATTAATGGGCGACTGACTTTTGCGTTCAGCCAGGACTTCACTGTACTTGGTGGTTCTCTATCCGCTGCACATGCAAAGAAAATTGGCAAAGTTATGGACCACAGCATGCGCGTTGGCGCGCCTATCATCGGTATCAATGATTCGGGCGGCGCTCGTATTCAGGAAGGCGTGGCATCGTTGGGTGGCTATGCCGATGTGTTTCAGAAGAACGTACTAGCCTCTGGAGTGGTACCGCAAATATCCCTGATCATGGGACCTTGTGCCGGCGGTGCCGTGTACTCACCAGCCATGACAGATTTTATCTTTATGGTGCGCGACTCTTCATACATGTTTGTAACCGGACCCGATGTTGTTAAAACAGTGACTCATGAAACGGTGACCCAAGAGGAACTGGGCGGGGCCGTAACCCATACAACAAAAAGCAGTGTTGCAGATTGCGCATTCGATAACGATATCGAAACGCTGGAACAAGTGCGCCGGTTCATGTCTTACATGCCGCAGAATAATCGCGAAACGGTGCCATCACTTGCTAGCGCAGATTCAGCAACACGCCTTTGCCCGGCACTCGATACGCTGGTTCCGGAAAATCCGAACTTGCCCTACGATATCAACGAGCTGATTTGCGCCGTGTGTGATGAACACGATTTCTTCGAGCTGCAAGCCGACTTCGCTGGCAATATAATTATTGGTCTGGGCAGAATTAACGGCGAGACAGTTGGCTTTGTAGCCAATCAACCAATGGTGCTGGCTGGGTGTCTTGACATTAACGCCAGTCGCAAGGCAGCGCGCTTCGTTCGATTTTGTGATGCCTTTTCAATACCGATTGTCACGTTCGTTGACGTACCCGGCTTTTTGCCTGGCACGGCTCAAGAGTATGACGGCATTATTAAACACGGTGCGAAACTATTGTTTGCTTATGGTGAAGCAACGGTACCGAAAATCACCGTCATTATTCGTAAAGCATACGGAGGCGCATACGATGTTATGGCCTCCAAACACTTACGCGGTGATGTCAATTACGCCTGGCCTTCAGCAGAAATTGCCGTCATGGGTCCAAAAGGCGCCGTTGAAATTATTTTCAGAGCGGACAAAAACGACCCGGAAAAAATCGAACAACGCACAGAAGAGTATCGAGAAAAGTTTGCTAATCCATTTGTGGCTGGCAGCCTTGGCTTCATCGATGATGTTATCGATCCGCAAGCCACGCGTGCACATTTGAGTGCCGACCTATCCATGCTGCGTACCAAGTCGTTGGATAATCCATGGAAGAAACACGACAACATTCCTCTGTAATACGCGCCGGCTCCTAGCTCATGACAAAAACAATCAATAAGATACTGATCGCCAATCGCGGCGAAATCGCCTGTCGGATTATTCGTACAGCAAAAGAGCGCGGCATAGAAACTGTGGCAGTCTATTCAGATGCCGATAAACAGGCTCTGCATGTACAGCTTGCCGACGAGGCTGTGCACATCGGTGGCAACGCCAGTAGCGAGAGCTATCTACGTATGGACGCCATAGTCGCTGCTGTTAAGTCCACAGGTGCTACGGCTGTGCATCCGGGCTTTGGTTTTCTGTCTGAAAACGCGGACTTCGCGGCACGCCTGGCGCAGGAAGATATCATCTTTATCGGCCCCGGCGTTCGCGCCATTTCTGCTATGGGCGATAAGATCGAGTCAAAAAAGCTGGCCAATGAGGCTGGTGTTAACACAGTTCCAGGCCATCCGGATGCTGTTGCTGATGCCGACGAGGCGTACACCATCGCAAAAAAAATAGGTTGTCCAGTCATGCTAAAGGCCTCTGCCGGTGGTGGCGGAAAAGGCATGCGGGTTGCCAACACAATAGATGAAGTTAAAGATGGCTTTATCAGCGCGCAAAATGAGGCTCGCACATCTTTTGGTGATGATCGCGTGTTTGTAGAAAAATTTATTGAGCAACCACGCCATATCGAAATTCAGATTATTGCCGATCAACACAATAACTGTTTATATCTGGGTGAGCGTGAATGCTCAATTCAACGTCGTCACCAAAAAGTACTCGAAGAGGCGCCCTCCTCGTTCATAAGCGAGGCGACGCGTAAAGCAATGGGCGAACAGGCAGTGCAGCTTGCACAGGCAGTCGACTACTATTCGGCCGGCACCGTCGAATTTATTGTTGATTCAAAAGAGCAGTTCTATTTCCTGGAAATGAATACGCGGCTACAGGTAGAACACCCGGTAACCGAGTGTATTACCGGCATCGATCTGGTGGGTCTGATGATTGATGTTGCTCAAGGTCAAACGCTGTCATTACAACAATCAGATGTTCAACTTAACGGATGGTCTTTTGAAGCTCGTGTTTATGCAGAAGACCCCGATCGAGGGTTTCTGCCATCCATCGGTCGAATCAGTCACTATGAACCACCAACGCAGAGCCCTTTCGATCAACCAGCTGGTGTTCGTGTAGACACAGGTATTCAGGCTGGCGGCGAGATCTCGATGTACTACGACCCAATGATTGCCAAGCTTGTTACGTGGGCGCCAACAAGAGCCGATGCTATTGAGAAAATGCAAACTGCATTAGACGAATACCAGATCGAAGGTGTACAACACAATATTCCTTTTCTATCGGCCTTATTTGCGCATCCGGCTTTCCAGGCCGGTGAACTCACTACGCGCTTTATAGATGATCATTTTGCTGATGGGTTCGATAGTGCGATTTACGAATCCGCATATACTGAACATTTGGGATTGCTCGCTGCAGTTCTGGAGAGTCGATATCGCCAACGTTTTCCGGCTGTTAGTGATGCGTCTTTGGGCGATCTGCATGTAATCGCAACAAACAACATTGACATTTTTTCATTAGCTGAAAGAGCAGCTGTGAAAACCGATTGGCAACCTGGGCAAAAGCTACTTGAGGCCACGGTTGACGATCACTTGATATGCGTTGGGGTAAAGCGACTTAAGCGCGGATGGCAGCTCAGTCATAGAGGTAGTGTTAGAACTTACCAGGTTATACAATCTCATGTGGCACAGCTAATAAAGCATATGCCTGAAAAATCCGTGCAAGACATGTCCAAGTACTTACTCTCGCCGATGCCAGGCTTGCTGATTAAGCTTTTGGTAAATGAGGGCGATAAAGTCAGTGTAGGACAAGACCTTGCGGTAATCGAGGCTATGAAAATGGAAAATACACTCAAAGCGGTAAAAGATGGCACGGTAGATAAAGTCGTTGCCACTGCAGGGGATAACTTGGCTGTTGACAGCATCATTCTGGAATTCACATGATTGGTCGACTCAATCACGTGGCTCTCGTTGTTGACGACCTGGATGCAGCTACAGCAACTTATCGAGACACTTTGGGAGCGGACGTGTCAGAACCACACTCATTACCCGAACACGGTGTGACCGTTGTGTTTATTGATCTGGAGAATACCCGCATCGAGCTTTTACAACCCCTGGGCGATGGCTCGCCGGTAAGCAAGTTTCTTGAACAACATCAAGGTGGTGGAATTCACCATATTTGCCTGGAAGTGGACGACATCTCGTCGGCAGCTGAACAACTACTGGCCAAAGGCGTACGTATTCTTGGGGACGGAAAACCCCGCATTGGTGCCCATGGCAACCCTGTGTTGTTCCTGAATCCAAAAGACTTTCATGGCTGCTTGCTTGAATTAGAGCATATTGGCGGCTAATAGCGCTAAGCTATGGGGGTATTTGGTAGTTTTACCTTGCTTGAACGCCTCTGGCGTATTACCTTTAACCTGTTGCCCTTAAAAATATGGGCGAACAGCAATAGCCTGTACGAGTAGTCAATATCCACCCATGAACAACCATCAAAACCAACCGTATTTGCAGAACCTGAGCAACCAGACTGTTCACATGTTATCTGATACGGTTATTATCGGTCGCCATCAGGACTGTAATCTGGTTTTAAAATCCGAGCGAGGCGCATCTCGCAAACACGCCCGAATTACCGTTCAGAATGGTAATGTTGTGATTATGGACTTAGGTTCACTCAACGGCACATTGGTCAATGGGCGAGAAATCAGCCGAGCTGTTCAACTTGCAGATGGCGACATAGTCATATTCGACGAACAGGAATACCGTTTTACAGGCTCCGCAGCCGACTCACAAATTGGTAGCGACAACGTCACCGTTATCGCGAACAAGGATGAAATTGGACGACCTGATCGCATCAAACCAGCCATACGTCTTGTAGAAACCATGCCTGCCCTGTCGAGTAACGAAACCAATAACGAAACCGATAACGACGCCAATGAAGCATCGCTTGACGAGACAAAAGCATGGGACTCAATGGCCAACAACCTGGAACAATCGCGAGGAGGCACTGACACTCAAAACACAGGCCAGCGATATCAGTCGGCTGCACCATCACAAGCTGAAAACCAAAAAAAGCAAAGAGATGAACTGACCAAAAAGTTACGAACAAAAGATCCTCTAGTGCAGGATTCACAAGTGCAAGGCCCACAAGTGCAAGGCCCGCAATTGCAGGATCTACAAGCGCCGAAAACACAAACTCCTGAGTCGCAACCGTTGCCAACTCAGAAGCCTCAAGAATCCGCACAAAGCGATAACGAAGAACCAGCACGACAAGATCGAGCGTCTCAACCGAGAGTCTTACAAGGGCAAGAGCAAAGGCATCAATCGCAGGAAACATGGTCAAATGCGACAGCGCACCAAGCCCAACACCGAGATGCTTTCGACTGGCAAACGGACGAGTCACGCAATGTAAAACTTCCTGCTCAACAGCAGCCTGCGTATCACCACCAATCAAGGCAAGCGGCGCCACAAAACGCTCAACTATCGCAGAGTCAGCAGTCTGCAGAAGGTACAAACTTTCACGAAGATCAAGACCACTTCTCACCCTTCCCCGCTACCTCCCGACCAGGCGGAGATGCCCGATCAAGAGGAAACGAGCGTTTCAGGCCTGATTTGAGTTCAACCAGACCGGGGCTACAGAAACATTCCTATAAACCTGTCCGTAAAAAAAATGTTAACTGGACGCTTTGGTTTATCGTTATTCCAGTGATGACTCTAATTGCAATCGGTGCTGTTTACCTGGCTTATAATGCAGGTCTCTCTGCTGGCGGCAGTTCAAGCGGATTCTCATGACAAACAATGCCATTGCGCAAATCGCAGGCTTAACCGATGTGGGACAAGTTCGACAAATCAACGAAGACTCTATTCTGGTTGATAAAGCCATTCAACTGTACGCAGTGGCCGATGGTATGGGTGGACATGGATCCGGCGATGTCGCCAGTCAGATGGCACTCCAGACACTACAAAGTTGCATAACAGCTGACGCGGTTGCCAAAGAGCTGGCTAGCGACAACATAACTGATGAACAAGCGTTGGCATTAATCTTTGAAAGCATAGCGGGTGTTAATCAGCGAATATATGAAGAAAATGTAAAACGTGGACAACCGGACGGCACTGGCATGGGCACCACACTGGTTGGGCTATGCTTGTTCGGCAATGGTAAACGCGCCATAGCGTTCAATGTTGGCGATAGCCGACTGTACGAATACCGAAATCAGCAGCTGGCGCAACTTACTCGCGATCACACTATGTACCGCGACTGGGAAGAAACCGGTTGCGTTGGCCCAGCCCCTCCTCGCAACATTATCATGCGTGCTATAGGCCTGTTCGCCGAAGTAGATATCGATCTTGACGTACTTGCCATTAGTGCTGACACCGGCTATTTGCTTTGCTCTGATGGACTATCTGGCATGGTCACAGACGACGAAATTAACAGTGTGCTCAGCGAATCCGACGGTGCTGAAGCGATAGTTGAGACCCTGATCAAGCGTGCAAATGAACAAGGCGGTGTGGACAACATCTCGGCGGTCGCCCTTGTCCATCCAAGCACGCCGTAGATTTACCTATTGTTTGCCTATTAGTTTGCTTATTAGATTGGCCAATTAAGCTAACCGCACAATCTATTTCTACTATTCGACTCGTATAATTAAGATGCAACCCATAACTCTGACAGCTGTATGACCTTTTTTTTCATCATCGCGGCCTTACTGGTCGCTTCAGCATTGGCCGCTGTTTTACCAAGCGCACTAAAGGGCTCATCTCGAGTTGAACTCGATCAGCTCGACACCAATATCCAAATTGCCAAAGATCGACGAACCAAACTCAAAAACGCACTAGCGAGCGGCACTATCGATCAGACTATTTACGATACAGAACTGGACGATCTGGAAAATGGCCTGGCGCAAGACCTGAGTGCTGGGCAACAACGAAGGCTGTCGTCGCGCGGTGGACTAGCGATCACCGCATGCATTGCCTTATTTATACCGATAGCCTCTGGCGCTTTGTATTTGCATTTAGGTACACCTGATGGAATCGATTCACAAGCTATGCACGAGCAGGCTGTTGCCGCCAGAGATCAACAAACCAATGAACCTCCAGCCATAGACGAAGCCATTGCCAGCCTTGAAAAGAAACTGATTGAAGACCCCGAGAATCTGGACAATTGGAAATTACTAGGCAATACTTACCTGCTGATCAATGACTTTACCAATGCAAAACGTGCACTTGAAAGTGCTAACGAATTAGATGGTAAAGACCCGGACATACTTGCAGGACTTGCCAATGCATCGGCTATGGAAGACGGTGGTAATTTATCCGGACAACCGGTTGAGTACATCGATCGAGCACTTGCTATTGACCCAAATCATGTACAGAGCCTATGGTTAAAAGCAATTGCCATTCAACAAGCAGGGCAACACGAACAGGCTATTGCCCGTTTCGAGACTCTGCGAGCCGGAGTGACAAATAACCCCGACGCTACGGCGAATATTGATGAGCTTATTGCTGTGTCCAGACAGGCACTAGGCAGTTCCGAAGAATTGACAACTGCAACACCGACCACCAATTCGCCGAATACAAATACACCGACTGATCAAGGTGCTTCTCTAAGCGTTACCGTGTCGCTGGCAGATGAAGTTATTGAGAAGGTCAACGCTTCTGACTCGGTTTTTATCTTCGCTCGCGCCAGTAGCGGTCCCCCCATGCCATTGGCGGTGTCACGTCACCTTGTTAGCGATTTGCCCATCACGGTAATGCTTGACGACACTATGGCAATGATGCCAGCCATGACACTGAGCCAGTTTCCAAGTGTGACGGTAGGTGCGCGAGTTTCCAAGAGCGGAGACGCCATTGCTCAACCTGGTGACTGGTTTACGGAAGAAACTAACGTGCTGCCAGCAGAAACCGATGAGTTGGTTCTGACCATCGATACGCAAAAATAGACGCTGGTTTTTTAACCACGTAGCTCATCGAAAAATTTCTTCACACCACCTAACCAACTATGCGCTTGAGGGCTGTGTTTGGCGGCATTTGGACCGCTAATGGTTTCGTGAAATGCCATTAGTAGCTCACGTTGCTCTTTACTCAGGTTAACCGGTGTTTCAACTCGCACTTTGCACAACAGGTCACCGACCGGGCCACCACGCACAGGCTTAACACCCTTGCCACGCAGCCGGAATACTTTTTCTGATTGAGTACCAGCGGGTACCTTTAACTTGACTCGCCCGTCCAGTGTTGGCACTTCCAATTCACCACCAACCGTAGCAGTTGCGAAATTGATTGGCACAGTACATTGCAGATCAGCGTTATCACGTGCGAATAGCTCATGTTCCTTTACGCCGATGGCTACATACAGATCGCCCGGCGGACCACCATTTTCACCAATCTCACCTTCGCCAGAGAGGCGAATTTTATCGCCGGTATCGACACCTGCAGGAATTTTAACTGACAGCTTTTTCTCTTTGTTTGATCGACCATGACCACGGCATTTGGGGCACGGGTCAGTGATAACCTTGCCTTTGCCTCGACAAGACGGGCAAGTTTGTTGAACTGAAAAGAAACCCTGCTGCATGCGAACCTGACCCACACCGTGACAGGTCGGGCAATTACCAGGTGTAGTACCTCGTTTTGAGCCATTGCCGTCACAGGCATCGCAGGCGACTGATGTGGGAAGTTTAATTTCCGTGGTTACACCAGCAACCGCCTCTTCCAGATTGATTTCAAGGTTGTATTGCAGGTCGTCACCACGGTAAACCCGCTGACCACCGCTACTTCGCCCACGTCCGCCACCACCACCAAAAATGTCGCCGAACACATCGCCGAAAATATCATTGATGTCCGCACCACCAAAGCCACCGGCACCACCACCTCCGGGTTGATTGCTGACTCCAGCGTGACCAAACTGATCGTATGCTGCGCGCTTTTGCGGGTCTTTGAGTATTTCAAAGGCTTCTTTAGCCTCTTTGAATTTCTCAGCTGCTGCTGCATCATCCGGATTTCTATCTGGATGATGTTTCATAGCAAGGCGTCGATACGCTTTCTTCAGTTCGCCTTCGCTGACATCACGTGAGACGCCTAGTACTTCGTAATAATCGCGCTCTGCCATGCTATAGATTCTTAAATTTTGAGGATCTTCTTAGTCTTAAAACCCGAGTCAGGCTCAAGCTCACCCAGTACTAGCTGCGACACTAGTTACAGCTATGGCAATAATGTTATACACCTGAACAAGTGAGCCAACTGTCGCAAAACAACTTTGGTTGGCACACTTGTCGGGGTGCATCAAACTTACCGAGCCCATTCAAGTCCCATTCGAGTCAATGACAAACTTACGATGCTTTGTCGTCTTTGACTTCTTCGAACTCTGCATCCACAGCATCATCAGCTGCGGCAGGTTCATCACCGGCATCCGGAGCGCCATCAGCAGGAGAACCATCGGCTTGCTGCTGACCGTAGGCACGTTCTGCCAATTTACCAGTTACTTCGCTTAACGCTGTCAACTTCGCTTCAATAGCCTCTTTATCGTCACCACCGACAACTTCACGCAATTCATCGAGCTTGCCATTAATTTCAGCGCGCTCTGTTTCGTCGATTTGATCAGCCAAATCAGTCATTGATTTTTCTGTAGCGTGGATCATCTGCTCTGCCTGATTGCGGGTGTCGATCATTTCTTTCATTTTCGCATCGTCTGCTGCGTGAGCTTCCGCATCGCTGACCATGCGCTGGATTTCTTCATCGGATAATCCACTGGACGCCTTGATAACAATCGATTGAACCTTGCCTGTCGCCTTATCTTTGGCCGATACGTTCATGATGCCGTTAGCATCAATATCGAACGACACCTCAACTTGTGGAACCCCACGAGGCGCTGGCGGTATGTCTGCAAGATCAAAACGACCCAAGGACTTGTTACCACCTGCAATTTCACGCTCACCTTGTAAAACGTGCACGGTTACTGCTGTCTGGTTATCTTCAGCAGTGGAGAAAACCTGTTGTGCTTTAGTTGGAATAGTTGTGTTTTTGTCAATCAACTTGGTCATTACCCCACCAAGCGTTTCAATTCCCAGCGATAATGGTGTTACATCAAGCAGCAATACGTCTTTTACCTGGCCACCCAATACACCACCCTGGATTGAAGCACCGATAGCAACCGCTTCGTCAGGGTTAACATCTTTACGAGGTTCTTTGCCAAAAAAGTCCTTAACAACTTCCTGCACTTTAGGCATGCGTGTCTGGCCACCAACCATGATGACCTCGCTAATGTCGGATGCGCTCAAACCAGCATCTTTCAAGGCTGTGCGGCACGGCTCAATGGTGCGCTGCACCAAATCCTCTACCAGCGATTCAAGCTTGGCACGAGTTACCTTGATATTAAGGTGCTTCGGACCCGAAGCATCGGCAGTGATGTAAGGTAAATTCACATCGGTTTGTTGAGTTGAAGACAACTCAATTTTTGCTTTCTCTGCACCTTCTTTCAATCGCTGCAACGCCAAAGGATCGCTGTGCAGATCGATGCCACTTTCCTTCTTGAACTCTTCGGCCAGATATTCGATCAGGCGGTTATCAAAATCTTCACCACCAAGGAACGTATCACCATTAGTTGACAACACTTCGAACTGGTGTTCGCCATCAACTTCAGCAATTTCAATGATTGAAATATCAAACGTACCGCCGCCAAGATCGTATACCGCGATCTGACCGTTACCCCGTTGCTTGTCCATGCCGTAAGCAAGGGCTGCAGCGGTGGGCTCGTTTATGATTCGTTTCACATCAAGACCAGCGATTCGTCCTGCATCTTTGGTTGCCTGACGTTGGGAATCGTTGAAGTAGGCAGGAACAGTGATGACCGCTTCGCTGACTTCCTGGCCGAGATATTCCTCTGCAGTGGCTTTCATTTTCATTAGCACACGGGCGGCCACCTCTGGCGGCGCCATCTGCTCGCCTGCAGCCTCTACCCAGGCATCACCATTGTCGGCCTTGATAATTTTGTAAGGAACCAGCTCAATGTCTTTTTGTACTGCATCCTCTTCAAATCGGCGACCGATCAGTCGCTTGACCGCATACAGCGTATTTTGAGGATTAGTGACGGCCTGACGCTTTGCTGGCTGGCCAACGACTACTTCTCCATCATCCCCAAAAGCGACAATTGAGGGGGTGGTTCGATCACCCTCAGAGTTTTCGATTACGCGCGGTTTACCGCCTTCCATAACCGCGACACACGAATTCGTCGTGCCAAGGTCTATTCCAATGATGGTTCCCATGACTTTCTGCCTTTTACTAAATCTAAATTAAATGAAGACCCTGTTAGCAGGCATCTTCTTGTTCTGACACTCAAACTGTGGCATCCCACAGCGATTTCAATAGTTTGAGGAACTTTTTCCGTCCTTAAACACCGATGCGTTGCGTTTCGACACAAATTCCGGCTTTTCGAAGCGCCTTACAGCCAAATTACTTGGCTACCATAACCAACGCCGGTCTAATCAAACGCTCGTTCAGGGTGTAACCTTTTTGCATAACACCAGCGACCGTATTAGGTTCTTTTCCCTCTACTGGCTGCATCGTCATTGCCTGGTGAAACTCAGGATCAAATTTCTCATCGAGCGGGTTAATTTCAACAATATTATATTTTTCAAGTGCTTGCGATAACATTTTCAGCGTCAATTCCGACCCTTCGATGATTTTTGTGGGTTCTGCGTCTTCGCCGGTTGCCGCCTCCAAACCCATTTCGAGGCTGTCTTTTACTGGCAGCAAATCGAGCGCTATTTTCTCCAGAGCAAATTTATGTGCTTTTGTGACATCATTCTGGGCACGCTTGCGCTGGTTTTCCATTTCGGCTTGAACTCTGAGTAATTGCTCCTGATGGGCCGTTATCTGAGCTTTAGCATCTTCTAGCTGGCTCTGCAGTCCGGCGATATCATCGTCTGGATTATCCACCGAGCCATCCGCATTTTTGTCAAGAAATCCGAGTGGATCCTCATCAGTGTCGGATGCATCATCGATACCAGCATCCTCATCCTGCGCATTGGCAGCTTCATCAATATCATCGTTACTCGAATTCAGGTCGCGCAATGCATCGGCCGCTTTGTCAGCAAAGTCTGTCGGCGCTGTCTCTTTTTCAGTCACCTTCTCAGTCGCTTTCTCAGTCGCTTTCTCAGTCTTATTCTCAAAATCTGAGCTATCGGTACTATTTTGTGGTTTCTGAGAATCCTCGGTCAATTCGGCCTCGCTGTCGCCGGTCGAGTCTTGATCAGTGTCTTTTTTGACGTCGTCTTCAGGCGTCATGGGTTCTCCATTTTCAGGCAATCGCCCGCCAATAGCCTTCATAAGCAACATTCAGGCAATAGTTAGCGGGTCGGCAAGTAACTTCAACGTTAGTAGTATATATGGGGGTAAAACCAGTTTACGCAATGATACTGGTTAAGAACGAGAGTTCAAGGCCGCACTCAACAATTTTGCTGCGATATCGACCACGGGTATGACTTGATCATAGGCCATTCGCTTGGGACCAACCACACCAAGTACACCTAAAACTTTGCCGTCCGTTTCATACGGAGCAGTAACCAATGAACACTCTCCAAGTGCATCGTAGCCCGACTCACGGCCAATAAATATCTGTACACCCTCGGCTGATAGACACTGCTCCAATAGATGATATATGTCTCTTTTATTGTTAAACGCATCAAACAACTCTTTCAGCGTTTCCATATTATTCAAATCTGCATGCCGCATCAGGTTGGTTTCACCAGCCACAACCATGTCGTTTTCACTGTTGTCTTTTTCCTGATCAGATTCGCCAAACACTTCTCCGGCAATATCGATCATAAATTGCATGGATTCACTCATCGCCTCACGACTGCGCTGAAGCTCTGATCTCAACAGGTCACGCACTTCTTGCAATGACTTACCCAGATATTCAGCGTTAAGCTGGCGCGAAAACGCCTCAAGCTCATCTTTTTGATAGTCGCGGTCGACGCGGATGATGCGATTCTGCACCTCGCTGTCGTTCATGATCAGTATGGCCAGAATGCGTTGATCGGACAAAGGCAGAAACTCGACTTGCTGCAAGGCTTTGCCTTCATGTTTGGGCACGGTGACCATACCAGCCATACGGGTGAAGCCAGACAAATAATTCGACGCAGTTTGTACCAGACTTTGCTCGCTCATCTTGGGGTCGAGGGCGGTACGAAATTCGTTCACGCTCTTGACTTCCAGCTGGCGTACTTCAAGCATGGTGTCGACAAAGACACGCCACGCTTTGGATGTTGGAATTCGACCTGCAGAGGTGTGCGGAGATTTTAGCAATCCCATTTGCTCCAGATCACCCATGACATTACGTACCGAGGCGGCACTTATGTCGATTCCAGGCAAACGCGATAGCGTTCGAGACCCAACAGGTTGCCCATCTGCAATGTAGTGATCAACAAGCAGTTTTAAAATATGCTGCTCTCGATCACTGAATTCTATGTCCATATTGTTCGTCATGGCACACGCTTCACTGGTTTACAGGGCATACCTGTTTACACTTGCATTCCGCTCTAATCTCACCCAAACCCCACTCGCCCTAATCCCATGGTTCGTACAGAGGGCTGCAGATAACGATAAACTAAGGCGCTACGCCTATGGTTTCAACCTATTTTGACACTACTATGCCTCGAAAACACACGCAGTCAGTAAAAGTTGGTCACGTTAGCATTGGTGGTGCTAACCCGATTGTAGTCCAGTCTATGACCAATACGGACACTGAAGATGCCGTTCGTACCGCCGCCCAGGTGGCTGATCTGGCCAGAGCTGGGTCGGAATTGGTCAGAATTACCGTCAACACGGTTGCCGCTGCACAAGCCGTTCCAGAGATTCGTGACCGATTACTAAAAATGGGCGTCAACGTGCCGCTGGTTGGCGATTTCCATTTTAATGGACACAAACTCCTCTCATCTGTTCCTGAATGCGCTCAAGCTTTGTCAAAATATCGCATAAATCCGGGTAATGTGGGCCGTGGTAGCAAACGCGACGAGCAATTCTCGCAAATGATCGAAATTGCCATAGAAAACCAGAAACCGGTAAGAATTGGTGCAAATTGGGGCAGCCTCGATCAAGACCTGCTGGCCCGGCTGCTCGATGAAAACGCCGCCTCAAAGCACCCAAAGCCACTCGACTCTATCAATCGCGAAGCAGTCATCTCCTCGGCATTGTCCAGTGCACAGCGAGCAACTGAACTTGGCCTCAGCAAAGACAAAATTATCATTTCATGCAAAATGAGCCGGGTGCAAGATCTCGTTCAGGTATACGAAACCCTGGCGAGTCGTGCTGATTATTGTTTGCACCTGGGCTTAACCGAAGCGGGCATGGGTTCGAAAGGCATTGTTGCATCAACAGCAGCTTTAGCCGTACTACTACAACAAGGCATTGGTGACACGATACGTATTTCTTTAACACCCGAACCCAATGGAGATCGCACCCGCGAAGTCATCGTCGGTCAGGAAATTTTACAAACGATGGGCTTACGCTCGTTCACACCTATGGTTACGGCCTGCCCTGGATGCGGTCGCACCAGCAGTACCTACTTTCAGGAGCTGGCCGACAGGATTCAAACCTACTTGCGAGACAGCATGCCAGACTGGAAAGCCAAGCACCCAGGTGTGGAAGACATGTCGGTGGCGGTGATGGGATGTGTTGTTAACGGTCCGGGTGAAAGCAAGCACGCGAACATTGGCATCAGTTTACCTGGCACAGGCGAGCGTCCGACGGCACCTGTTTATGTTGATGGGGAGAAATCGGTCACACTTAAGGGCGATCATATTGCTGAAGAGTTTCAGGGCATAGTGCAACAGTACGTTGAATCTCACTATAAGGCCGGGTAATTCCAGCATCAATCATGTCGTCTGTTCCTCCGTGGTTCAAACTACCCGAGAACACACCACTAACATCCAGAAATGCTGACTCTGTAACACCTGTTGTTATTGTCGGTTGCGGGTTGGCCGGGTGTCATACCGCATTTGAGCTGGCAACGCGCGGTATCAAAGTTGTTGTAGTTGACGCCAGTGACACCGTCGCTGGTGGTGCATCTGGAAACACAACCGGTATCGTTAAACCCTTTGTCACCCGCTCGCCGGGTCGCGCTGATCAATTCTACAAGTTCGCATTTGATTTCCTGCTTGAGCGCTTCGATTCAGATAAGCGGTTATGCAATGCAGCTCAGTTTAATGAGTGCGGCGTGTTGCAGTTATTCGAACGCGAGTATCCTGCCAACAGTGCATATACAAACTGCTCGGCCAATGAAGCATCAGTTTTGGCTGGTGTGCAAATAAATAGTCCAGCGGTGTTTTTCAAACGCGGTGGTTGGTTAAATCCATCTACGCTGTGTCAAGCTTTAGTTCAACATCAAAATATTGAAGTTAGGCTGCAACACCGTGTGCATGCAATTAATAGAAATAGTAATGTCTGGTCTGTTGCAATAGAAAAAGGCTCAGGGAAAAACAAAGATAGCAATATTGAAAAAGACACTGAAAATAGGACGACTACCAGTATTGAATGCAGCACACTTATTCTGGCCAATGGCTCCAATGCGAATAAGTTTAGTCCAACGCGCGAACTACCGATAATTGCTGCTCGCGGTCAGACCAGTCAATTTTCAGTAGTGGGAGATTCAGTTTTAAAAACGGTAGTTACCGGTAAGCGCTACGCCGTACCTGACCACAATGCCGTGGT
>CAYTJF010000067.1:0-23576 GCA_964437945.1 uncultured Granulosicoccaceae bacterium | reverse complement strand
GCTGACGCGATATCTAGTGGGAACATTCTTACTTCGATGGCCGATACCCTCAAACACAATGCGACCACGCTGATGGGCTCTTAGAATATGTTCTGAACCAATCACACGTCGTTGAGCATCCACGGTGGTCAACTGATCACTCGGCCATCAACGGATTCTATGGCTGCCACCGCCGCTTCCATGCCAGCAATAACATTGTTTTCCGCGCCAGCGAAAAACAATCTGCCATAACGTCCGACTGCCCTGACTTCGACCAAGTCAATTTCGGCCGCTTTTTCAGCTTCATTGCACGCAATAGAGATATAAGCGGCTGGCTCACATTCAACAATGCCAAGCGTCTGACCCGGTACCAACAGGGATCCCTTGCGCCACTTATTAAGTAATTGCGCCTGATAGGGTTCAACCGAATTGATAATCTGAGTATTAGCAACGGTTGGCTTTAGCCTGTCAGACATAGACGCACCAAGCTCATCCAATATCGCATCCCTGGCGGCTGATACTTCAGCATTCGAAGGTGAGCGTAGAATGAAAAAACCGAATTCTCGTTCAACCAGCTGTGACGTGGCTTCTACTGAGCTGGCCTTTAGTGCTCGATCTATTAAGGTAAACACGCCGTTACCAGGCGCAAATTCACCGATTAAAACCGTGTCGCCGGACAACGGCACCGATCCCTGAACCGTTGCCCCGTTGTAGGCGGCAAACTTCGGTTGTAGATTGTCGATTTGCATCAATGCTCTTATTACAACGTCACTCACGCATCTTCTCCGTACTCTTCATAGATGTCCCGCCACGGTCTGTACTCGTATGCAACACGCTTTATATTGATAAGGTGAAGTGCGGTTACATTGTCGGACGTTATGGAGCCCGACCATGTGCCGGTACCCAACATAAAGCTTGGTTCAAGATCAGTGGAGTAACCCATACCACCTATGATGCCCGGTGTGTTAACCAATACCCGGCCAGTAGGCACAGTGGCGAACTTTGCCACAACGGATGGATCATTGGCATGAACTACCGAGGTGTGACCCCAGCCTTCAAATTTTGCAATGTCATGCGATAACCGGATTCCTTGTTCGGTATCTTGCGCTTCATAAAAAGCCAAAACCGGATTCAGTTTTTCAGCAGACAATGGTCTGTGCCAGCCAATCTCTGATTCTTCCGATACCAGGACTCGCGTTCGAGGTGGTATGGAGAATTCTGCAAGCTCGGCCAATTTTAATGGAGACTGGCCAACACGTTCCGGGTTCATTGATTGCTTAGCAGTGAATATGACAGCAGCCAGTCGATCAGACTCGGCAGGGGTACAGAAATAGGCGCCCTTTAATTTAAGTTCATGGCGAAGCTCGCGTGCAATTTCCTTGTCTGCTATCACCGCCTGCTCTGAGACACAAGCCGTGCCATAGTCAAAACATTTTGATGTGACAATTTGTTCTGCTACTTCAGCTATCTCGTTTGCCTTACTTTTATGAACGAAACAAGGCACATTGCCTGCGCCAACGGCAAGCGTCGGTTTACCTGAAGAATAAGCGGCTTTCACCATAGCAGGTCCACCTGTTGCCATGACAACAGATACACGCCTGTGTCCCATTAGCTCAGCGGTGCCCTGCTGCGTGACGTTATCAAGACATTGTATTAATCCCTTAGGCGCGCCCATCTGTTCAGCAACTGCGCTCATCAACCGCACCGTTTCCACGCCGCACTTCACCCCTCGAGGATGCGGCGCGCAAACAATGGCATTGCCGGCTTTTACCGCTGATAACACTTTAAAAATTATCGTCGAGGTAGGGTTGGTAACCGGAATCAATGCCGCCACGACCCCCATTGGCTCGCCAAACGCTGCCACCTTCGTGTTTTCATCACTCCAGAGCATGCCGAGGGTGGTGATTTCTCGCAAATACTCAGCTACCGACAAGCAGTTAAAAAGATTCTTGATTCGCTTATCAGGCACATTGCCATATCCAGTCTCATCAACTGCCATTTGACCGAGACGTTTAGCCTCAGGGGCTACGGCTTTAGCCATAGCATCCACGATGGCATCAACACGGGCAGGATCGGTACCAAGAAATTTTTGATAGGCGGCAAAAGCACGGTCTGCGCAACGACGGGCTGATGCGACGCTTTGAAGATCGGCATCCATCTTAAGCTATCCTTTTGTGTTCAGACCAGTGGCGATGTTGTCCATGGTTTTACGCGCTGAATCAACATCATCTGTTTTGATACCAATGGTATCCAATCGCCTGCCGGCAGCAGCAACATCAACGCCAAGCACACTGCTGACCAGCGTCACCATGGATTGCGTCATTGGTACCTGGACGCCGGTTAGCTCTGAAGCTGATAACAACGGCACAAGCGATCCAATCACGCCATCGCGCAGAATTTCTTTGGCCGTTTCACTGTCGGGTACGCTACGACTGCCTTCACCGCGCAATGTACCTGCATAGGTATCAATCAACTCATCAGCGTCAGGCAATCCGCGCACGCCAAACTGCGCAGCTACCCGATGTCTCTCCTGGGTGAGTTGTTGGATAACGGCACGCTGTTCTTGTCCCAGTAACGCTGCAAACGTTTCGTTTTCTGGAAGTGCTTGCCCTCCTGGCGGTATCTCTACCGCCCCGTGACCCATGGCAGGACCGTTTATTAGTAGTGCTGGTATCTCTACTGTTGCTGAGCCATCGGCGAAGCCTGACCATAAAACACTTTCGGCAGCAACAATGTTAGGTAGGAAACGTTTGATTTGTTCTAACACATGCGTTCTTCCGCTCGGTAAAGTGGCTGCAGCAACCGGCCCAACGGGTGAGAGATTAAGCACTGATCCACTAACATCGAACCAATAAGGTAAGCCCTGTGTTTCAACAATGGTGATATCGGCTTTGCAACCACCAATGCGTAAAAACCATGCGGTTTCTAACGCACCAAGCGATCGGCCCGGAGCTATAACCAGTACCTGCCCATCCCTGAGATGATGAGCCAGAACCATCGCGTAGGTCCGTTGCTTATGAATTGGACCGCTTAAAAAAATGACTTCTGCATTGCTGACTGCGATATCCAGTTCAGCTGTCGTTTTTATGGAAGGCACGCCCTCTCTGTCTGCCTGATAGGTACCCACTGGCCCCGCACCGCGCAACGAGATTCCACTGCCGGTACGCAACAACTTCAATTCGGAACCATAGGCAGAAAATAGCGTTACCTCGGCTTCTGTGCCCAGACACAAAGCCGCAACTAACTGAGCATCTGCGCCACCACCCAACACTGCCACGCGTGACAATGGTGCAACGGCTGTCGGGTCTTTCACCGTAGACGTCGTATTGACCGCCTCAGTGAACGCTGCAAATTCCTCACTCATAGGATAATTCTTTGGTTAAGCTCTAGTTGGCTTAACCTTTGCCAAGCGTCTCGATAATTGCCTCGAGCTCATCATGTGGACGGGCAATGACGTGAGTTGCGACGACTTCACCGACTTTATTAGCGGCGGTAGCACCGGCATCGGTGGCGGCTTTGACTGCTCCGACTTCTCCTCGCACCAGAGTTGCGACGAGGCCACCGCCTGCTTTGGTTTGTCCCAGCAGCGTTACACTTGCCGCTTTTGCCATTGCATCTGCAGCTTCAATTGATGCGACTATGCCGCGTGTTTCTATCATTCCCAGAGCTGTTTGCCCGGCAGCAGGTTTAGCCATTGTTTAAATCCTCATTGTTTTGTTTGGTCATTGTTCGGTGATTACTTGGTCGGTTTCTTTGATTTAGCGATGGTAATTTCATCGATCACTGCGATAATTGAAGCATCAATTGGAAGTGCGGAAGCGTCGGATGCAAGTCTTGCTGCCGACCCTTCTGTCACCAATACCTTGTCGCCCACGCCGGCACCTACTGTGTCTATTGCTACGGTGGCAGGTACTAACACCTTGCCTGCACCGTCGATTATATCGGTCAGCAAAAGTTTGCCACCCACCAGTTGTGCATCTTTAGTGGTCGCAGTGACAGTGCCAGTTACCAAACCCAATTTCATCAGAAGTTATCCAGATAACGTGCAGTTTCAACATCCGTTACTTGTGCTGCGAAGAATTCCAGTTCACGTTCGCATTGTTGTAATGTGAGTTCATACATGTCATCACCCAATACGCCTTTTAACCACTGTGATTCTCGAGCAAGCTTAATTGCATCTCTAAGATCGGTTGGAATTGGCTCAGCATCTTCTGCTTCATAGGCATTGCCTTCGGTTATTGCTGATGGCTCTATTGACTGCTCTATCCCATCAAGGCCAGCGGCTATATCACTCGCCAGCAACAAGTAGGGATTGCAGTCTGCTCCTGCATCACGTTTTTCTATTCGGGTTGCAGAGTCAGAACTTTGTATGATTCTGATCCCCACCGTTCGGTTGTCTATGCCCCAGGTGGTGTTGATAGGACAAAAAGTATAAGGCTGGCGGCGCCTGAATCCATTCACAGTGGCGCTACCCAGTACAGCACTTTCTGACATGCGCTTTTGTAAACCACCAACAAAATGTTTTCCTGTTTGGCTAAGCTGACCTTTATCTGCAAAATTATTTTTGCCGTCTTTCCATAGCGAGTAGTGACAATGGAAACCATTACCCGATTCTTCAAAAAATGGCTTGGCCATAAAGGTTGCTTTATAGCCGTGCACTTGTGCCAGTTGTTTAACCAGTGAGCGGAACATAACTACACGATCTGCGGACTCAAGTGCTGCGCCGTAGCGTATATTCACCTCGACCTGGCCGGCGGCGTATTCGGGATTGGATTGTTCTATCGGAATACCGGCTTCATTAATTTGCTGGCGGATTGGCCCGAGTACATGTTCCAACTCAGCCGCACGGTCAAGACCATAAACGCCAATACCACTGTCTTTGGGTTTATTAGTTTCTGGGTCAAGCAGATAAAATTCCAGTTCGGTACCCACCTGCACATCGATGCCCATTGAGCTCGCTCGTTCAACCTGTCTTTCAAGCACGATGCGAGGATCGATTGGAACAGGCTTATGGTCCATACCTTCAGCGCGGGCAAAGGCCATAGCCACGCCAGGCTCCCACGGCAGTGCAACAGGTTCGGTCAAAGGGAACATATGAAAATCGGGATAACCGTTGTCAAAATTAACACACGGTGTGTCCCACACATCACAAGTCATATCGATTGCGAATAACGCAATAGAATACGCATTGCCAGATTCGCAGATTGTTTGCCAGTGACTTGCAGGAATGCGTTTGCCGCGCATGATTCCGTTCAAATCGCCGAGTCCGAGCACGACGGTGTGTGTGCCTTGCGGCAGATCAAATGACTTTTTTGACACTGAATTTGTCCCCCAGTGGTGTAGGTTAGATCGTGTTGCACTATGCCTGTATCCTGTATACAGTATCCACATAGTTCTATGAAAATGCAAGAAAAATTATGGCGACCAGTAGCAAAATAATTGTTGTGGGTGGCGGTATCGCCGGCACCATGACCGCATTAAATTTGCAGCGTCGCGGTGAGCAGGTCACCCTGATTGATCGCTGGGAACCCGGGCATGCACGTGCCGCATCAACTGACTACAACCGGGTGATTCGAGCTATCTCAGGACGCGATGAGTTTTATACCCGCTGGGCTCGGAATTCACGCCAACAATGGCTGGAACTGCAAGCCGAGAGCGGCCAGAATCTGATGTACGAATGTGGCGCATTGATACTGGCGACCGAAGGTCACTGTGACTGGGAAGATTCAACCACAGAAACTTTTGATCGAGTGGGTGTCCCCTACCACCGATTTTCCCAATCGGATATCACGTCGCGCTTTCCACAATTTAAAGTAGACGACATCGCCTACGGGTTGTTTGAACCGGAAGCCGGTTTGTTGATGGCACATCGCTGCGTTATTACCGCCATCGATCTGTTTAAAAAGGCAGGAGGTACTCTTGAGCGCGGTCATGTCACAACTGATAGCAACGAGAAGCCAATGCTAAACGGTAAGCCGCTGGAAGCAGACGTTATAGTGATTGCCACCGGTGCGTGGGCTGCTGATATGTTTCCTCGTACTATAAAACCCATCTCTTCTATCATCGGGATTAACGTACTTTACACATCAACGCCTGATGGTAGCGATCAGTTTGATATGCACAAAATGCCTTGCTGGATAGATCATGGACAAGGATCGTTTGGCATCCCTTCCAGTGAAGGATCGGGTGTCAAAGCTGCGGTTGTAATACCCGATAAAATTGATCTTGATAATGATGAACGACTGATAAAAAAACAAAGCCTGAACCGTACGAGAACCTATATACAAAGGCGGCTGCCGCAACTTGTTAACGAAAAGGTAGTGGATTCAAAATTCAACCAGGTCATCCTGACACCGGATACCCATTTTGTTGTCGACTGGCATCCGGAACATGAAAATGTTTTGTTTGCGGGTGGGTGTTCCGGACACCTGTTTAAACACGGCCCCGTTTTCGGCGATTTTGTAGCAGGGGTTGCGCTGCGAGACTATGGCACCGCCGACAGATTCAAGATTGGTAATCGCAAAAAACTTAGCCCGAAGGAGAGCCCTTCGGGACGTTAGCTTTACCAGTCAAATGCTCGATCAATGCCGGCCATCTTCACCCCGGTAAAGGCAGAGGCCTGGAACGACAAAGCACGAAGATCTTCAACTTCCAGGTTATGCACTGAGGATTTACCACAGGCTTTGGCAAGCGCTGTTATTTCCATTGTCATCGCCGTTAAATAACGCGCAACCCGCTCCGCTCCTGCATGCGGATTCATTCGTTTTTCAAGTTCTGGATCCTGCGTGGCAACACCAACAGGGCATCGACCCGTATGACAGTGATGGCACGCGCCGGGTGAGGTACCCAGCGCCTGATAGTCTTCAAGGTATCGAGGAGAGTTACAACCAATAGCGATCATTGCACCATTGCCAATCATGACGGCATCTGCCCCAAGGGCAAGACACTTCGCTGCATCTACGCCGGTGCGAATACCACCTGCCGCAACCAGGCTGACCTTATCCGACATGCCACATTCATCCAGCGCTTCACGGGCTGCACGAATAGAACTCATGGTGGGAATACCAGTATGATTCAACAGCATCTCCGGAGAGGCACCAGTGCCACCCTCTGCGCCATCTACCACCACCACATCAGCACCGGCCTTGGCTGCTACCGCAACATCAAATCGTGGTCTGGTTGCTCCCATCTTTATAAAGATGGGTACTTGATATCGGGTGGCGATTCTCAGCTCTTCGATTTTAACAGCCAGATCATCAGCGCCCAGAAAATCAGGGTGTCTGATCGTTGAGCGCTGATCGACACCTTCTGGTAGCGTACGCATTTTCGAAACGCGTTGGCTGACCTTCATGCCGAGCAACAAGCCACCCGTACCAGGCTTGGCACCCTGGCCGACAACAAGTTCGAGTGCATCGGCGCGGCGCAGGTGTTCAAGATCGACTCCATAGCGCGCTGGTGACATTTGATAGAGCAACTGAGTTGACGCTTCACGCTCTTCTTCGAGCATGCCACCTTCGCCGGTGCACGTCATTGTGCCTACCTTGGAGGCGCCGTAACCAAACGACGCTTTGGCGCTTGCTGATAGTGCACCGAAAGACATAGACGCAATGTAGATCGGAATTTTAAGTTCAATCGGTTTTTCAACCAGTCCGCGGCCACCGCCAAGTATCGTCGTGGTATCGCAGCTTTCGCGATAGCCTTCCAATGGCAGGCGGGTCATGGTTGCCGGTACAAAGGTCAGGTCATCAAACGTTGGCATTTGTTTGTTGAAGGTGTTGTAGCCACGAACTTGATAGCGACCCAGCTGTGCCAGTGCGTGCACTTCAGAAATGGCATCAGGTGTCCATCGAGTTGAACCACCTTCATCGTATGACGACGGCACACCGGCCGGTCGCCCTTCTATTGCGCCGGTGCCAAATTTGATCTCTTCTTCTGAGGCAATCTCAAAGGGGTATTCGTAAGGTTTTTTTAAATCATCAGCCATGCGCTTGCATCTCTACTTTCAAAATACCAAAGGCGTTGTCCGGAGACCATTTTTCGCCATTCACGTGAACTATCTTTAAGGCCAAGCGGATCGAGGATGGCATCAACTTCAGCGACCTCCTCTGCTGTAGGTTCAACAACATTGACATCAACACCCAAACTTTTTACATCGCCTGCTACCCACACTTCGCCCTCCCAAAGTGCGTCTGCGCAACTGTCGCCGGTGCCACCAAGTGCAATAATTTTACCTGCGTGAGCCATGAAACCGGATTGATACCCAATCTTGCCTTCGACCACAATGTTGCCGCCTTTCATGGCAGCTCCACAACGCGGACCAGCATCGCCCTTTACATGTATGGTTCCGCCGACCATGGCAGCGCCAACAGACATACCGGCATAGCCGCCAACCGTAATATGACCATCAGACATACCCTCGCCCAGCGCCCAACCGGCATTGCGTTCAATGGTCAGCTTCGAACCCGTGTTAAGACCACCACAGTAATAACCGACACTGCCTTCAAAATGTATGTCAGCCCCCGGTGGCAAGCCTACGCCCAGATTGTGGCGCGACAAGGTATCGACAACCCGGATTTTCTTTCCAGCCTTGCAAGCTTCTTGCAACTCATCGTTGATATCGCGGATGTGCCGCTCACCAACTTCTATCACTGTTTCACTATTCATTGCGGAGTCACTCATGCGGCCTGACTCAGACTCGGTACATTCCAGATACCTGACAATGACGGGCCATCGTGGTTGATCACTTCAGCTTCCTGTTTAAACACGCGTCTTACCGCTTGTTCCTCAGTAGCAGCAGCAATACTTTGTTCTTGATTTATCAACACAATTGGTTTCATTGCAAATCGATCTTTGGCAAAGCCAATGCTATCTGGCCCTGCAATCATAAACGTGAACACACCGTCGATCGAAGTGATGGACTTTTCCAGTGCCTGTTCCATCGTAAGGCCAGCTTTGATTTGATCGGACACCCAAACGGCAATTAACTCGCTGTCGTTTTCTGTCAGAAATCGATAACCTTGTCGTTCAAGCTTGTCGCGTTTCGTGTAGTAGTCGGTGATTTGTCCGTTGTGGACGATAGCCACATCGGAAAAGGGCCGAGCCCAAAACGGATGACTTGCATTGGGTAAAACCGAGCTTTCAGTTGCCAATCGCGCATGTCCCAGGCCATGCGTGCCAATCATGTCTCGAACGCCATGCTTGTCTGCCACTTGCTCAGCATTACCAACGTCTTTAATAATTTCAAGTGATCTACCGCAGGATTGCACCTCAATTCGCTTACAAAGCGTATCTGCATCGGTAACCCATGCAGGGATATCGTCGGGGTCTTTTATCACCATACGAAAGCAATAATGCTTATTCGAATCGATGAGTATTTCAGGTTCTTGAAGAAATTCCGTATGGTGATCTTTTAGTACATTCTTGAAATCATCAAGATCTGAATCAACGTTGGATTTGTCGAAACCCATGCCACGTAAAATATAGCCATTGGTGATTGGGTCACCGTAAATGGCGAATCCAGTACTGTCTGCGCCGCGATGCGCCTGAGCGTCCATAAGATTGACTAAATCCAGACCAACTCTTCCAGGTGAATTCATAATCCTGCCGGCAATTCCACACATAAGATTATTATCTCCAATACGTTGTGGATACAGTATACGGTATCCATTATTTGGTGCAAGATTAAGTATTCGTTCTCGGTAAATGTGTGTGAGCTGATAAGCGTGTCGCAGAACTCACTTTTGCGTGATTATTGAACAAAACTATCCTGTCCGGAAAGCCAATAAAGAACGGAATCCTGCATCTATGTTTAAATGTGTACTGAATCCTGTATTCAAAAAACAGTTAGGAGAATTTGATGGCATTCAAGAACATACAACCAATCAGACGACGATTAGCGGACGAAGTCTACGACCAACTTGTTGTCGCCATCATGAATCTCGAAATTGATCACGAGAAAAGACTGGTCCAGGAGAAATTGGCTGCTGATCTGGGAATCAGTCGTACACCTGTGCGTGAAGCACTGATGCGCCTTGAACAGGAAGGTGTGCTTCGCAAAAGTGCGCAAGGTGGATTTAGGCTTTACCAGATGAACGACCAGGAAGTTCGAGAACTGTATCAAACTCGTGCGGCAATTGAAGGCCAGGTTGCTCGCATATTGGCAGAACATCACACACCGGCGATTATAAAACAGCTTAAGGAAACCGTTACCAGTGAAGAGAACATATCGTCTCATACAGTACGTGATTACTTTGAGGCTAATCGCAACATCCACCGTAAGTTTGTTGAACTTGCCAATAACCGTTATCTATTGGAGATGTTCGATATGACCTGGGGTAGAGCCATGTCGTTTCAACTGTTCGCAAAAATAAAAAATATTGATCTCTCCAAATCACTGGGTGATCACATGGGTTTAGTTGATGTGATCGAAGCCGGTGACAAGAGTGAAGCGTTGGAAGCTTTTATTGATCACATTCAGGATGGCTTTGATCTTCAAATTGAAGCCATTCACGCGGAATAAACATACTAAATTTTAAAAGTGGTCGAAGCAACGGATATTAATGTATTGCTGTACTCTGCAAGCACATTACCTGGTATGGACCAAATTCCAATTTATTAGAATCTGTATTATTTTCTATTGTGCTCATGCCAAAGTAGTTTGATGTGCATTCGTCCCATTTATCCAGTGATAACACCAAAACGTTTGCGTTTGAAACGTTAAAACCGTTAACCTCAATATGCTGTGTTTCGTTGGTCAGATTGGTTATCCAAAGCGTTTGCCGACCGTTTTTTTCGTAAGATACAGCCTCCACTTTTTGGCTTATCGAAGATGAGACTGGGCACAGCGACTGACCACATGCTGATGCAAACCCTGCCACCACATGATAGGCGGGAAACACGCAGCGGTCTGTGCCATCAAATCCGGGCTGTATCCAGCTTTCTGGATGATATATCAATCCAAACTCGCCCGTTGGTGCGTGCAAATTGACTGTGTTTATATTGCCTCGTGTAGCATGGGCCAGATAGCCGACGGTCCACGCTGCGTTGAACAATCCGCGTTGTCTCGGATCTAATCGTGCCATTGCAATTCTCTGATTGTCTGGGTTTTCCATAGTCGCCGAACCATACGGATTAAAGCGCATACCGATGGAACTCGGTCCGAGGTGATAGGGTTTGCCAGCAATAAACTGATGACAGCTTTCTATGACATGAGGTAACGCCTCGAGGTTTTCCATAGCTGTAATGTCATCGCTTGCATGAGTAATAGTGTTACTGGAATGAGTAACGTAATCAAGATGACTTATCGGCGGCTTATGTCGATTTAGCTCTGGGAAAAATGCCAGCATCCCTCCACCGACCATGGAACCAGGAAAATTACGCTTAACTTCATCGTATATTTTCTCTAGCGGGGTAACGCTGGGCCAGTTAGGCCCTGGCATTATAGACTTAAGGTAAACGGACGGAGAAACACAAACGGCACTGGTTTTAAAATTGGCTTCACTACATTGATTTGCAAGTTCTAAAATTTCTGCTTGATAATCAAGGTCCGGAATAACCGCATGCAACACCAGATCAATTTGCAGTACATCACCTAACTGTGCAGCACGCCTCAGCTCAGTTGCTCCGTGTTGCTCAATTTCGTGCCATACAACCAGCTGTTGCAATCCTAGTTGATTGATTAATTCAATTTTCGTCTCAGCGCTGTCAAGATGTTGTGGCTCTATTCCCAGACCAATTCGTGGCATGGTTAAGTTTTGTTTAGCCTTTTGAACGGTGATGTTACAGGGTGTTTGGTTGCTGGTGCTGGTGCTGGTGCTGGTGCTGATGTGATCTGAAACCTCGTTGACTACTGATAGCTTTACCGTTTGTTCCATCGGGGTATTTTTCGGTACCGTATACGGCCAAGGCAGCTCAAGCGGACGAACATAGGTTTTGTAGGACGCATCATTCCACTGACGATGGTCTTCCATTTCAAATGCATCACCCAACATTTCACACCGTAAACTGGTTTTTTCCGATACCTGATGGGTTAACGTACGAAGATTTTTAAACGGTTGCACCGGGTCTACGAACAGCGGAAATTTTGATTCAAATACGATACCGTCTACCCCCTCTACCGTGACTGGCTGACCGGCTATACCATTTATTGGATGCAGTACAACAAAGCCAGTGCGATTGGTGACAAAATCTGTTGTGGCTTGATACCTGACAGTAAAAGTGAGTTCTCCTTTCAGTGACGCAGCAATGTTAGCCGTGTAGATTAATTGTGAAGCTTCGGTGCCACAAGCGCAACTATAGGAAACGGTGAAACCTTCGTCTGATTGATTAAGATCAATTTTATCAATTGATGGTTGATAGGTACCCCAATCTTTATTTCTTACAACGAAGGCAATATTTCTTATAGCCTCTATCCCGTTTACTTTGATGTAGCGTAATGCGCCTTGATCAAACGTTGCTGTTAGTGGGCCCGCTACCAACTGTTGGGTTGGTGGTACCGGCTCTTCGCTACCATACAGTTTAATCTCGTCAGAGAGATCAGCCATTAGAATCCTTTGCGTACCAGTTGTATTTACGATAATAACTTTTCAATATTAATAAGTTGACCACTTTCTGCACTTTGATAAACCGCTTCAACCAACGCCAGCGTGTTCAAATTATCAGCGCCTGATGTTGCAGGCTCAGTGTTTGTTCGAAGGCAATCCACCCAGTGTTGTTGTATCGACAGCACACTTCCCTGAATGTTGTGCCACGGCTTGGAAGCCCAGGGCAAAACAGGTGGAGAGACATCTTGTACTCGAGTTTTTTCTGCAGTGGTGACTTCCAATTGATACCCCTGACGTAGCCTCAATGTGCCATGGTTACCATCAATTTCTATTAGCGTTTCAGGGAACGGCTCTTTTGACAGTTTGGTGGCATACGAACAATCGACAATTGAACTGAAACCACTGCTGTGATCAAGCAATACAGTAGCTACGTCTTCACCCTGAATTGAGGCATTGACTCTGGCAGTCCTGGCAGTTACCGCATCCACCTCCCCCATCATAAAGCGGGCAATGTCGAGTGTATGAATACCAAGATCTTCAACTATAAAACGCTTACCCTCGGCCAGGTAAGGCTGTCCTGAGAAAACGTCATAAGCGGAGCGAAAGGTAAACCTTCCCCAAAAAGGCTCGCCAATTTCACCAGTTTCTATAACTGACTTAACGGTTTGGATTGGAGACTGCCAACGAAAATTCTCATGAACCATGAGCGGAACACCAGCCAATTGCGCCGCATTGATCATTGTTTTTGCAGTTGTGAGATCAGATGCGAATGGTTTCTGGCATATTACAGGTAGCTTGTGCTGTGCAGCTTGACACACCAGATTGTTGTGGCTCGGTACTGTAGTCGCAATGTCGACGAAGTCAAAATCGCCATCGGCAAACATCGCATCTGCGTTGCTGTATCTTCTTGAGATGCCAAACTGATCACCGATTATTTGTAGACGCTCTGAATTTTGATCACAAATTGCCGAGATGTTTACATCGTCAATATCATTCCATGCGCGCATATGATTAACAGCAAAAAATCCGCACCCAATTAATGCGCCGTTGAGTTGAGTCATATTCTCTTATCTAATGGTTACTAGTAAGTAGTTGTGGTTTGTATCATTGTTTCTACATTTTTATCAGGTTATTGCCAGGTGTCAAAATCTGGCTTGCTGAATGTTGACATCGCTTCTTTAAGTTCTTTATGTCCCGCAGCGTAGGTTTCAATAGACACACCAGAATTTGCTGCGGCAGCCGCTTGTTTTAGCGCCGTAACACCTGCCCCTGGTCCGCCTGGATGGCTCATGATGCCACCGCCAGCGCAGAATAGAAAATCATTATTGCCCAATAGTTTTGTAGCCGGGTCCAATTGCCATACAGTTTGTGCTGAAGAGAACACGGGTAGCGCCTGGTATTGATTACCAGGAATATTGGTGAAAGGCTGCTGTACCGTACAAGCAGATTCAGCGACCACTGCATCAGGTTCTGAGAACTTGCTGCCGAGTCCGTTTACATGTAAATGATCAGCGCCTGCAAGTCGCCAAAGTTTCTGCCATACAGGATAAGCGATGCCAATATCCGGTGATCGAGAGTACAGTCCCCACCCAGCTCGATGACCATGTATGGCAAGATTGCTGTGGCGACGAACATCCAAAAGGCCCGACAAGCCAATGGAGAAAAGCGAAACCATGGCGCAAGTCGCACCGTGTTCACTGAGCATATCAAGATTGCTGCGCATGGCGTCGATTTCGTCGGTAATGTTAAACGCATACATAACGCGCTTACCGGTTTTATCTTCATGCCTTTTGAGTACCGGCATGATGTGAGAAACTCGGTCAACAAATGGGCAGTGTGGGCCATTGGCCTGCAGTTCATCGTCTTTGATAAAGTCAATGTCAGCGATTAACAATTTATCAACCAGCTCGACTGTCGCTTTGGCATCCATACCGACGCTGGGTTTGATGATTGTTCCTATTAATGGTCGTCCGTTTATGCCAGTGAGCTCTCGCGTACCAGCGATACCAAATTGTGGCCCAGGAACTTGTCGTAAAAAATCGTCGGGAAAGCTGATGTCCAATAATCGAATCGCTGACAGTTCGGCCAGTTCAAAGAGATTACCTGCAACCGTTGCCAATATATTGGGCAATGATACTCCAACGTTTTCCAGAGGCCAGCTTACTGTCACTTTTCCACGTTCAAATTGTTTTCCACTGATCTTGCATGGAAGTGCTGGCATACTCTCTAAACTTAATACTTCAACCTGTTCTACTCTTGCAGCGTGTTGTTCAATAAGTGAATCGGTTTCGCCGGCCAGTTTTATAAAGGTACCCGTGGATTGTTCGCCGGCGATAATTGCAGCAGCGGCGCTAATGCCAATGGGAGATTCGATATCATAGGTTGCAGTTAACCGGGTCATCGCGGGCCTCCGCCATCTCTTACCCAGCCAAAGTAATCCGGACTTCCCATCTGGCCGCCTTTAAGCGCTAATTCCAAGCCATCCATCTCGCCCTCAGCATGTGCTTTGAATATGGCAGCACCTGGAATGGTGGGGGCAAGTGCTGAAAGTGCGAATATCCCTAATTGTTGGGCTGCGAACCCGGAAGTGTCTCCACCGGAAATAACGGCGCGCGAAATGTTTGTTTGATTGATAATCAGGCGTAAGACCTGACCTAGCGATTCACCCAGTTTTTGGTTGATTTGTTGAGCGTTGAGATTGTCACGAGCAATTTGTGCATTGAAGGCATTGATAATGAGGTCATCCGGGCCTTTAGCTGTGTAAATTAAGGGACTTTGCTTTGCACTAATTTTATCGATTGCTATGGCAACCGTACGGTCTATTTCATTTGATATAGATTGCGCATTGTCTAATGCTGCCAATACATCAAATTTGATACAGGCAAATCCATTATCGCGAGACCAGTTTATTTGCTCTTCTGTAATACGTGATACTGAACCTGATACAACAGCTATTTGATAAGTTGACCCGATGCCCTCTGCAGGTGGTACAACCTGCAACATCCCTTGGTCTTGCCAATGTCTGATTAGCGCATACTCCACCCCTTGCGAGCCAACCACAAACTTACAATCACGTTTTGCTTCCCAAAGCAGTGCACCTGCTGCTGTTTCGCTCTGCGGATCTATTGAGTCAATAGTCAGGCCAACTAACGGTTCTTTAAAGTTCTCTCGAATTGATGTTAGAGATTGATTGGTCTTTTTTATCGTTTCCAGATTCAAGCACTGCATAGAAGCATGGTTAGTTTGTTTTTGTATATGTGCGGCAACGTCTGATTCAGAAACGGGTGTGACTGGATGAGTACTCATGACTGGGTGCCGGTCCAGTCTATAAACATCGTCACCCATGCTGGCAAACAAGTGCCCGAAAAACTGGAATCGTTGCATTTGTGGAGCCGCTATGAGAACCGGAACGCAAGAGCTGTTTAGTTGTTTAGAGCCAATTTCAATGGCCTTGCCGATTGACCCAATAGTCGGTGCAGAATCGAGCGTTGTACAGACTTTGTAGTGCACTATACTGTCAGATAGTTTAGACAGTGCTGAAAATACAGATGGCAGGTGGTTGTCCATCCACTCGGGAGACTGCGTTCGGGCCGTGGATGCAACCCCTACTGCGCGTATATCAGGGAATTTCGCCAGCTGTGCTTCATTAGGTACATCAAAAAACAACATTGCCGGTAACCCGGCAAAGGTTAATACCTCCATAACTGCCGCTGCGCCAGTGAAGTCATCTCCATACCATGTAAGAATGATGCCTTCAGGTAACGATGGATTCATGGTCGCTTGATTTAATTACGGCTTATTTCTTCGGATTTGCTTGCAAGCCATACGCAACACGAAAATATTAGTTTTATTGAGTTATCGTGAAAAGATGGCATGAGGGTTCAGGTAATTCTTCTGACGCTTTCTGCGATCTCTTCAGGCTCAAATACGCGCTTCCAGTCATCTTTGAAAATCATTGGTTTACCGTTTACAATCGCCTTGTTACAGGCATCTGAAAACTGCCCATCGACTTCGTCAAAGATAACTGCGCCCAGAATATTCATATGGCCCAGCAAGAAGTCCCGAGCTACCTGCTTGTCCACGCCACGTCGCACAACTTCATCCATAGCTTCTCGCATAACTGTGAGTAAAGAGGCGCACACGGTTTCGGAAAGACCAGGTTCCAACAATGCCATTTGTTCAACCGAAACCCTGTGCGAACGATCAACAGGTGCATAGATAGTTTTAGCGATCTGTTCTCCTATACGGTACTGTTCTTCCGGCCCTTGCATTAGTGCGTTGACGATATGCTGCCTGGCAAGTGAACCACCAAAAAAATCTCGCTTGGCTTCTAGCGATGTTTCATCGTTGAATATGTCCGGATGACATGGATGGGTTACGAAGTACACCAGATCGGTATTTTCTGGTAAGTGTCCAGCAAATGCTGCTGCGGGATCAAGTGTGATAACCATTGTGCCCGGTTGCAGTTGCGGTACGATTGAACTGGCTACTTTACCAATTACCGTATCAGGCACCGCGAGTATCACAACATCGGTGCCGCTTAAAGCTGCCTCGGCAGAAACACACTCAATACCCAAGCCATTTAATAAACGCTCGCGACCGGGTTCACTCACTTCAACATGTTTAACTGTATAGTCAGAGTTTTTTAAATTGACGGACAGACGATAACCCATTTTTCCGCCTGCTCCAAAAAGTGCTATTTGAGTCACAGTCTTTCCTTTGTTGAATTGTGGCTGATGGAATTATTTGATGTTTTGGTAGCTATATAAAAAAACAAGACCAGAAATGTGTGTATATGAGCACGTTATGAATTGCGATAAAACGCTTTAATGCTTTGTTTGATACTAAGCGATGGTATGGGATCCATGCTGTTTATGTCAATTGCATATTCCGAGCCGGAGCCATAATGATAAGGTCATGATAGTGAAAAAGCCTGTCTAAACGCATCCAATGCGGCTTCCACATCGCCCTTGGCATAGGACTCTAACGCGACTGGCCCGCGATAGCCCATTTTGTACAACGCGTTTGCAATGTAAGGGTAGTTCATTTCTCCAGTACCAGGTTCAAAGCGTCCAGGGTTGTCGGCAACTTGCACTTCACCAATCCACGGTAAACATTTCTCACACCAGCGAACTACATCACCATCGCCAATTTGTGTGTGGTAAAGATCAAGATTGATACGTAATTGGGGCCTGTCTACAGTCGAAACCAGGGTCAATACGTCTTGCGTAGTGTTAAAAGGGCATCCTGGGTGTTCCATTAAATTCAGGTTTTCAAGTGTAAAAAGTACACCTTCTTCTTCTGCCATATCGCAGATTCGGTTAAGCGTTTCAATCGCCTTTAGCCACATTGCACCTGTGACGGTATCGTGTTTAACAACGGGAATACCACCCTCACCCAATCCGGTACCGTGCAGGTTTAATCGTTGCACACCAAGGCGTTTTCCGACCTGAGCCGTTTCATGCGCACTTTTGAGTAATAGATCTGCACCATCATCATCGGCGAGACGCCCCTGCAGATAACCGTTCATGATGGTGTAGTCAGCACCGACGGATTCAAGCTTATTGAGATCATGCTCAGGCCAATTCCACAAGCCAACGCCAAACCCCAGTTCGGTGAGTTTCTTCGCACGCCATTCAATAGGCTGGTCCTGCCAGATCGTTTCAGCGCAAGCGGCTAATGGAAAATTTGGTTTCATGTGATTTTGTCCGCATGGATTCAACGAGTTTATTATGCAGCTGTTTAATCGGAAAATCTCGGCCAGAAAATTTATTGATTTAGAGACTCAATGGTTGTCTCCTTTACCACTTCGTCTGCAAGGTGTCTATCTGCATGTGTGTAAGAGCCGCCTGTGTAATATAAAGTTATCGTTGTCATCTAGTACAATCTCTTGCCAAAGAATTCGTCAGCAGTCATGCCTGTGAGGCTATCTGACATAAAACCTATTTTATGCATAGAACTCCGGTTGATCGATAAGGCCAACAACCTGCTTGGTGCTCGATTCAAGTGCAATGACTCCTGCTTCACCGATCACTGTCGCACAGTAACCATCCCAACAATTAGCCGCTTTGTTGGCCAATACACCGCTTTCGATAATCCGCACAAACGCTCGGTTCTGTTTTCTGCATGCATCAAAGTAGCGTTCACGCCAATTAGAATTGTAATCGGTTCGACTACCCAATTGCGCATCAGTACGAGTGTATGCAATAGGATTCGATATCATGCTACTGGTCTCACCGACTAACTCTGTTCGTACATCATACCCATATGCAGCATTATTGTTGATTTCAACAGTGACCAACTGCTCGTCATGGGTCTCGAGCACCATCATCAAATGCACGCTTCATTTGTACATATGTCTGATCGTAGCGACGCATAAAACCAAGTTGTATAAAGTGTTCTCCTGATGCCTGTTCGGCGTTCATTACTTTTATACATTCGTCTGATGACAGCGAGCGCACACTCATGTCTGTTCGACAACAATATCAGCCTTAAGGTCTACCTTCAGTCATGCCCTAGCTTTTATCTCGTTCGGCAATCCATTCGACCTCAGGTGCCAGTGCGAATCGCCATTTACGCAGAGGACCTGCCATCACATTCAAGTAGTACATCTCAAAACCATAGGGTGCAGCACATGGATGGTGGCCTCGTGGTACCAGCACCACATCACCATTCGCAACTGCCATGGTCTCGTCGAGCTGGCCATCATCAGTATAGACACGTTGAATGCCGAATCCCGTCGCTGGTTTTAGTCGGTGATAGTAGGTTTCCTCAAGATAAGTAATGCGCGGGAAATCGTCTTCGTCGTGTCGATGGCTTGGGTATGACGACCAATGACCCGCTGGTGTAAACACTTCAGTGACCAGCAGTGAATCGCAATAGTCTTCGTGCTCCATGGCAATGTTATTGATGTATCGCGTGTTCCCTCCCTTCCCTCGCTCGGTCAAAGAGATACCAGCGGGACCGATTACGCGTGCCTGGTGACCGCCTTTTCCCGGGGCCTGGCAAACCGCAACGACGCAATCCGTTTCGGCTTTAACATGCCAATCGGCACCGTTTGGAAGATAAACGCAATGTGGCGCTGTTTTCTCAAATACGTCCATCCGTTCGCCAAGAACTCCCCAATCCTTCCCGTCACCGGAAATGTTGGCTTTGCCTTCAACCATAACCAGAATGACTTCATTGTTGCCAGTTGACTCGGCTGCTACATCGCCAGCTTTTAGCTGATACAAAGAGAACCCAACATACTGCCAGCCAGCACTGGCAGGTGTAATCTCATGCACTTTCCCGTGCGTGCCGAATGGCTTTTTTATTAGATCTGGCAAAGAACTGTCTCCTTAAGTGGGCTCTACGGATGCGGGAATGAACTTGTCCATCAGCAACTGCAGTTTTAGCCGATTGATCATATAGCGGGATGGAATCAGTTACATCAGGTCTTTCAGCTTGACAGGTAAACCGGATTGAGCCGATTGGACAGCGGCTTCTGCCATGGCCAGAGCTGCTATGCCATCATCCAGAGTCACCGGTAGCGCGGAGTTATCACTAATTGCCGTAACAAATGCGTCCCACTCTGCTTCATACGCAGGCATATAACGTTCAAGAAAAAAGTAGGTTGGTTTCGCACCGGTAACTCCGTTGGTGTTAGATTTAATCACAGAATTTTCAAGCATGTTTTGAGCTTGCAGCAAACCTTCTGAACCAAGCAATTCGAGCCGTTGATCATAGCCGTACACTGCTCGTCGAGAATTCTTGATAACAGCCATTTCTCCGCCTGCATAGCTTAGCGTAACTACAGCGGTGTCGATGTCCCCTTCTGCGGCAATGTCCGAATCGACGATCGAACTTCCAGTGGCCGCTATGGTTTCCGGATGTTGCTTCATTATAAAATTCGCCATGTCAAAGTCGTGAATCATCATGTCGCGGAACAAGCCACCAGAAACTTTGATGTATTCAATTGGTGGGGGTGACGGATCAAATGAGGTGATTGACAATAACTCGCGTTTGCCTATTTCACCTGCGTCCACCGCCTGCTGGAACACCTTGAAGCTAGGGTCAAATCGACGATTGAATCCAACCATGACTGGTTTTCGTGTTTTCGCTGCGGCAATTTGACATTCTCGTGCACGTGCCAGACTTAAATCAACCGGCTTTTCGCACAGTACTGCTTTACCTGCAGCCGTCGCTTCTTCTATTAAATCGGAATGTGTATCGGTTGATGTCGCGATTAGTACTGCATCGATTTCGGGGTCTGCAATTATCTGACTGGAAGTAAGTACTTTTGTACCATACCGCGCCGCTAACATTTCGGCACTTTCGGTGCGAACGTCTGACACTGCAGTAAGTTTGCTCGCTGGGTGTGACGCGATGGCACGCGCATGCACTTCGCCAATACGACCTGCTCCAAGTAATCCTGTTTTTAGCAATTTATTTGTTCTCAATCATAGTTGAATGGTACGTTAACCAGAATTGTGCTCTGGTGCAATGATTTCTTGCACGCACACCAGATAAGACTGATTACTCCGCTGGTTGGCATGGATGTATTTACTATCAATTTAATGGATAAGTCGACACCGATAATCGAGTCTTATAAGGTCGTCATATTTTTTGTAATAACCGATTTGTTTCGCGTAGCACTGTTGCTGGCATTTCCGGCGATTACTTTATTTCTGGTAAGTTGCTAGACAGGGATTGATATTGCTCGATAATTGAATACCGCACTAAGCTATTGCTAAAGACCTTTGGGATGAGTCATAAATTCTTCTAGAATCTCTGGCGGTGGCTTCATAAAATCCGACACACGACTGACGGATAAACCAGTACTTTGGCGCAACTTGACGGCCATTTCAGCCATCTTCACAACAATGGGTATACCATTGATGACAGGTGCACCATTGACTGCGTGTTTTTGCAACTGTGAAAACAGCAACATTGGAATACCACCACCAGGAATCAAAACATCAGCACCTTGCGCTACCAAAGGTTCGGCCTGCTTTTCAAATAAGTCCGCAACCTCCTGCAGTTTTTCATTACTTCCAAACGCCTGCATAATTTGCCCTGGTTGAAAACTTAAGGCATGAACGCCGGTAATGCGCTTGTCTAAACCATACTTTGTAATTTGTTGTTGAAACCAGGAGATATATCTTGGATTTATGGTCACAATTCCGGTTCGCTGACCCAGCTGACAAGCATACAACATTGAAGATTCACCCAGCCCAACTACCGGTATATCAACTACTGAGCGAGCCTCATACAAACCAGCGTCCTGAAAGTGACCTACAACGAAGGCATCGTACCCTTCCTTTTCAGCGATAGCTGCATTGCAAATCACTTCACGTGCACAACGAAACTCAACAATGGGATGAGCGTAAGAATCGTGAGGCGTAATACCTTTGATGTCTACAACGGTGCCGGGATCAACAATTGCATCCAGATGTCGGGCAAGGTATTTCCAATAGGATTCACCGTGCTCCGCATCAACATAACTTTGGTACCAGATTTTCACTGTGTGCTTTCCTATAATGAATACACCAGGCGACGTACAAAAAGGCGATGATACAAGCTAAACCTTCAAACAGTCTTCGGGCGCCGCTTTGCAAGAATGTCAATAACAAAGCTAAATACCAATTCTCCATTTTGATTATAGGCCTCGTTGCGACTACGAACAATGCCCCACTTATCGCGTATCACCGTGTCCGGTTTCTCTACAATTTCATAGGTAAACGTTAGATTGTGACCAGGCCGCACCGGCTGCAGCCATTGCATATTGTTAAAGCCGACACCAGCACCGTTTCGCCGGCCGTCTCTAACACCACTGGCATAACGTTCCATGTAGGTCACCATCAAACGCATCCAGATACCACAGATATGCCAGCCCGATGCGACCAGACCTTTATAGTGTGTGTCATGTGCTAAATCCAGATCAATATGCATCGGAAACGGCGTGTACTGCTTGCCGAAATCGATAATTTCCTTTTCACCAAAGGTGTGATTACCGAGCACATGAAACTCACCGACCGGAATGTCTTCAAACCAGCGGGTGCGAAAATTCTGTTGAGGTTCAGGCATTGTTGTTAGTCGAGTGAGAAACTTCTCCAGAATTGCCGGATTCTGGCCGCTTTTCTATCATGATGTCTGACTTGAGCACAATGACGCTTTTATCATGCTGGTTTTTTACATCAATAGAGCAGTGTGTCAACCCATAATGAGGGTGTGATTCAGCGCTGCGATGTTTTAAGATCTCGATTGTTGCGCGCAGTGTGTCGTTTGCAAAAACGGGTTTTAACCAACGCATGGACTCAACAGCCGACGATCCTGCAGAAGGAATATCTTCAGCATTCATGGTATCTGCGAGTAGTCGCATCATCAGCGCGCAAACCTGCCAACCACTGGCGCAATGACCACCAAAAATTGATTCGCCGGCAATAGCAGGATCGAGATGATACGGCTGCGGATCAAACTGTTTTGCGTACGCGATGATTTCTGCAGCGTCTATTGTAATAGTGCTAGTTTCAAATACTTGACCGATGGACAGATCTTCCCAGTATTGCATTTTATGTAATGTACTTATCTGCGACGGCTGGGGTTGGTTTTGCGTGCATAAATTAACCGTTGTACTGTTTGCTAAACTCGGAAACACCGTCAACAAGCATATCATTATGCTCAGGTAGTGACAGACTAACGCGAAAAAATCCTTCCAATCCACTTTCACGGGTAAGGTTAAGCAAAATGCCGGTACGGTCGAACAAATATTCGACAAAGGCTTCTGCCATTGAGGCATCCGCGCCCTCGAAGCATAGCAACAGAAAGTTCGCCCGACTCGGCAGCGCAACAACACCGTGTTTTCTTAAATTTGAAACGATGCGTTCACGCTCCTTAACGATAAGCGCGACCCGCTCGTGGACATTATCAATATCATGCAAAGCTGCAAGGGCAGCAGCCTGTGCCACAGCGTTAACTGTACCCATACCGCGCGCTGCATAGAAACCGGGTATCATCCAGCTTGGCGCATGGCACCAGCCAACGCGCAATCCGGCCAGACCAAATGCTTTGGAGAAC
>CAYTJF010000066.1:0-23739 GCA_964437945.1 uncultured Granulosicoccaceae bacterium | reverse complement strand
GTTTGGTTGAGGCTCAAGATTATGGATAATACGAAACTATGGTTAACAAAGTCTAGTAGCCCTATTCGGATTGTTTGTGTTTGGTATCGGCTGTACCGATAGTGGCACGCGTTTCGTGTGAGTCCAAACGGCAGAGATGCTGTTATCGAGGAGGTTACAGACACAGCTCATTTTCTTTCAGGCTTTAGTTGGAGAGATGGAAGACCACTACACTTTTCGTTGTTTGAAAATATTGAAGAGACGAGAATGTTCCAGTTCGCTGTTGATGATATACCTCGAGTGAATGCACCTGCATTTTCTCCTGATGGCCAACATATTTTAGTGACAGAAGGATTTTCTCAGGGCTCAGTGGTGTTCAACGCAACCTCTTTGGAATTAGACACCTTGGGAATTGGCCAGAGCGGCTCGGAAACGGATGAGTTGGGTTCCTTCAGTGTATTGTCAGCGTCAAGTGGAAGTAAGTCTTACATTGTCTCAACGAGTGCAAAGTTACAATCGATGCCGCCACTACAATACTCGGCTAACATTCGCCCAGTGTTAGTTAATGCAGGCGATGGTACGGTTAGTATAATAAGTTTTGATCCGATATATACGGTCACATGGACATCTGTGATTGACTAAGTATGCAAAGTGCGTTGTCGATAGTGAGCGATTGACATGGCCAGCATAAACAACTCTTTGCCAGAGCAGATGAGGGATTGGGTCCAATCTCAAATCGAAACCGGCAGCTATTCAAGCAGTAGTGACTATGTTCGGGATCTCATTCGCAAAGATCAAGAACATCGCGAAAGATCGCTGCCCTGCAAAGAGCGATTGATAAAGGTATAGCCAGTGGTGACGCGAAGGATTTCAGCTTTTCAGATTTTAAAGAGCGAATGCAGGCAAAGAAGTAGCGATGGCTCGATTTCGGCTCAGTCCAGCCGCAGAAATTGAACTCGAATTAATCTGGGACTATATAGTAGAATACTTTGGCGTCGATCAAGCCTTGATTTATACCGACGGCCTTGAATCAGCTTGGCAGATGCTCCATTAATAAATCACCCAAGGGCAGAGTTTAAACCAGAGGTAAGAATCTATCCACACGCCGAGCACCTATTGGTGTATCTGCTTAATGATGACATTGTTGAGATAGTCAGGATTTTGCACGCCAGTATGGATGTTCTTACTCAACTTAAAGATGATACTCCCTGAGTAATTAATAACTAAAATTTTGAGTTTCGCCGCTGTTGTTTGAGGCTGTTTGAGATGGAGAGACTGATTTATTCCTTAAGTGCTGAGTGCCACCCTTTTTGTTAGAGTGCTATTGGTATGAGGTGTTCTTTAGGATACACAAAAATACACGAGCAACGAGAGATAAAAAAGGGACAAAAAATGAATAACGGAAATTCAAATCATTGCATTGCCGTGTTGCTAAAGGCGGTGTTACTGATCTGCAGTGCTTTGACTGCATCAGTATCCCACGCTGAATATTTTGGCTCACCCACCGGCCGAACAGCAACATTCTCATCTCAGCCGCAGCTGGCAGTGGAAGCTACCTTTTCTAACGGCGAATTTGCCGGTGTCGATTATCAGCAAATGGGCTTGCGTCTGAACTACCAGTATTCCCCGAAAATTATGGTGTTTGGTGATCTGGGGCAATCTGAATTAAGTTCTGAAAGTGAGACCTCATTTGGTTTGGGTGCTTACTATTCCTTAGGTCAATCGATATTAGGCTCTGACGATTCGGCCGTGAAAGTGTCACTTCATCAGGTCAGTTTTGACACAATAACGGGTGTAACCGGTGGGGGGGTTGGGATAGAAACCGTTTGTAGACCCGATGATCCAATAACCATTGGCGGCATCCTGGACGACGATTTAGGTCTAAACCCCCTCCTATGTCTGCCGGAGGTAACCACGACCAGCGGAACCAGCTTTTCCAGAGGTGGCGCTATTCGCAACATTGCAATCGAGCTACTGATCAGCGGCGCAATGTCCAACTCCCTACTGGGCGATAAGGCTAACTGGTACGCCAATGGCGGGATTCAATTGCTTAATGGTGCTATTGAAGACGACACTGTTTTAGGTATTGGTATCGGTGTTGTTTTACCAATGACCGAATCTGAAATTTTCGCAGGGCTTGATTATGCAGACGATACCTATGTGGGTCTTGGGTATCGATACTTTGTTCAATAAATTAAGTACCCTTAGGGTGAACCCTATATCTTCAAGTAAAAAATAGGGCATCCCCTAGTTTCGTAATACATTGTTAACCGATACTCTAAGTACAACAGTGGAACTTAGTGAGTATCAGCCATGCAAGTAAACAATCGCCCCAACGTCATACGCCAGCCATCATCTGGCAACCCTTCATCAGCGAACAAAACGGGTTCGCGAAATGTTAGTGGCCAAAAAGACGGAAACACAACGAAATCTGCCGAGCATAAGTCGGAAGAACAACAGCCGGCGTTTTCTGGAGATTCATCGTCTTTCGACCCAATGACCGATGCAGATACCCTTATGCGAACCATCATCGCGAATATGCCGGGTAAGGCTGAAAAGAAAGGTGGGCAGGAGAACGCTCAAACTCCAGCCGAACAAAAGGCATTGGATAAAGTCACGGAGCAATTTCAATCCCGCTTTGCTGATAACGCTTCAGACAAAGAAGCCTTCCACGAGCTAATGCAGAAAAGCTTTGGTGATCAGTACGACCAGGCCAAAGCAGAAGATATCCGCCAACAAACGCTTGAGGGTGACTTTAGCTGGATGCCAGACATTAAACTGGTGGATGCTGAAACGCTAACCAATACTTCTGGCCCACAAGCCGGCGCAACTGGTTTAGGTGCATACAGTAAAGATGATGACACCATTTTTCTGAGTCGGGATTTGCTCACATCTGACCCGGCAAAAGCCGAAGAAATACTCGCCGAAGAAGTCGGTCATGCGCTGGATGCACGCATCAACACCAGTGATGCTGCCGGAGATGAAGGTAATATTTTCTCAAGGTTGTTGCATGGTGATGAGATATCTGAATCGGAACTGACCGAGCTTCGCAGTGAAAACGATAGCGGAACTATCATGGTTGACGGTAAGGAAGTCGAAGTCGAATTCTTTCTTAAGAAAATTGGTAAAGCCATAAAAAAAGGTGTCAAAAAAGTCGGTAAAGCGATTAAAAAGGGCGTTGAGGCAGTTGGCGATACAATCAAAAAAGGCATCGATAAAGTCAAAGACACCGTCAGCAAAGCTTGGGACACCGTTAAGAAAGGCTTCAAGAAAATCATGGAGAGCGAACTGCTCGGCAAAATTATGATGGTTGCCCAGTTCATACCTATCCCTATGGTTCAGGTTGCGGTTCGAGTCTACAACATTGCCAAGGCTGCTTACGGTGTGTATCAAGGTGTGAAACACGGCAGTATCGCTATGATTGCTGGTGGTGTTGCTGGAGTGGCAGGCGGCGCAGCTGGCTTGGGTAAGGCCCTGGGCTCAACGGGTAAATGGATTGGTACTGCGACCAAGGTGGCTAATACGGCCAGAACGGTTGGCGCTGCACATAGTGTTATCGCAAAAGGCAACATCAGTGGCGCAATAGATTTGGCTTCTAATTACTTTGGTGCAGATACGAAAGTTGGAAATGTGCTAAATACATTAGGCAAGGTTGAAGATACCCGGCAGGCAATAAAGAATGGCAACGTGTTTGCAGCCGTTAGTGCTGGTACCAACCTTATGCAAGACTTTACGGGTGATCAAGGTGACGCCTTTTTGTCGACCATCAACAAGCATTCAAATACAATCCAGCAGATCGACCATGCAAGAAAAACGGGCGATTATGCTGGTGCATTAAATATACTCAGAACGGAGTTTGGGGACACCTTTAAACTGCCGGAAAGCACTCAAAATACATTGCAGAGAGTTGAAAACGGTATTAACTTTGCCCAAAATATCGATAATATGATCGATGGTAACGACTACAAAGGCGCGGCTGACTTGCTTCTGAATGGTCTTGCATCTCAGGTAACAAACCCCGAAACGCTGGAACGAATCAACACCTTCTCTAATACACTGAACAAGATTGATTCGGCTGCAACTGCAGTAAACGATGGTCGTTATGCTGACGCGTTTGGAATTTCGGCTGACGTCCTTGGCCATCCATTGAGCGACAAGACTCAGCAGTTCGCTCATAGTGTAGAAAGTACGGCCCAAACTCTTGAGAACTTTGTAGATGCAGTGAAAGACAGAAACGTGTCCAGTTCATCAGCACTACTCCGACAACTACTGCCTGATAGCTTTTCTGCTGCCCAGCAAGACAAAATTATCAATACCTTTGAGCATGCAGGTTTAGCTGGCACACAGATTGAAAATCTCAATGCCGCTATTGATAACAAGCAGTTTGCCGGAGCAGCTGATATAGCTGCCGACCTGTCGCGTCATCTTGCAGGTAAGGATAATGTGTTAAGTAATGCGATGGATAAACTCAGCGATCTGTTGTCTTCCAGTATCCAGGTTCGACTGGCAGGTACCCCCATTAATTTCACTAGCCCAACCTTAAATGAAGTAGTGGGTGGTAACTAGTTCAGTATCGCTATTTAACTTGGCTACAAACCAGCCTGACTATTGAGTCAGGTTGATTTTTTCGCGTTTAGTGCATCGGTTTTCGGAGTACGGCAGTGTTGATTCAAGCTAACTCTTCGAGCTAATTCAAGGATAAAAAGCATGATTCGAAAAAGCCTTTATTCCTTACTAGTTTTTTCGGCTATAGTAGCTGGATGCTCGGATGGCGATTCGTTAAATCCTCAGCTAAATGGAACCCCGACCGGACAAGCGGCTAGTCCAACAAGTCCCGGTGCTAACACTGTTACGCCTCAATTCGATGGTCAGGGTCTAAACGGCAATCTTATTGGGGACTTATGGATCTCAAGCTCACCCGCCAAAAGGTTTAATTTTTAGACTGGACGATTGGTCAACGTGAGTAACGGTGAAGCCTATCCGTCAAGAGATGGAAGGGAATTTGTCGAGTTTCTTAAGGAGTTTGATATTAGACCTGATACCGAATGTTTCAATACACCGATTGATATACACCAGGTCAACGTTAAGAACTCATCCACGGGCACACTGCGAAACTCCTTTCTGATTGAACGAAGCATTCAGGGACCAATCCGCCTATCACCTGATGGTCAGCGAATGGCTATGAAGGTTGCAGAGCCGGATGATTGTGGATCGAGCAATCGAAACCAGGTGTTGTCGGTGTATTCCACCAGTGGTGATCAACTGTTTCGTGGCGATGAAAGTATGCAGGCATACGATTGGCAACGTGATGGTCGCCTTGTGATAATTCGAAAAACAGGGACACTTAGCTATAATATTGAAATTGAATCCAGTATCGGGTCGTACAGATTTAACCCGGTTTTTAGTATGGATGTCTTTGAGGAAATTAGCTTTGCCAGAGGACTACGTATAAGTCCATCTGGTGACGATATTGTTTTTGAATTTGTTACTGACGCAAACAGCTTTTTGTCAGGCGTATCTTTTAGAGATGCCGTCGTTGTTGTAGTGAGAACGGTTAATCAAGAACCGTTTAGAGAATTGTTTCGATCAGGCCGGCCTGATGGCCGACTTCGGGTTAATACGCCTGTATTTTCACCGGACGGAACCGTGGTACTCGTAACTGATAACTATTCGGCAGGTGCCTTATCTACGTTTTTTACCGAACATGAATCATCCGATACTATTACCGTTATTGAGACGCTGCCAGTACCACAGAATAGTGTTTCGTATGTTGTGCCGCTAGACGCCCAACAACTACTTATGCCACCAGCAACTTTTTCAACTAATGTAAGGCCTATTTTTGCCGTTAGCCCTAATGGTGGCGTCAGCCCGGCTGGTTTCAATCCCCTGGTTGATCAAACCTGGACACCACCGGTGAATTAACGGCTAGTCTAATTGGAAAATCACTAGCACTGACACGATGTAGAAACACGACTGTATCTCAAAATAAACACTAAGCATTTCTCGCTTTGTATCTACCTGGGCACCGACTTCAAATATTGTGCGGTGAATATGTAATTGCATCACTTTTGTTCTCATTTGATTGAAATCGAATTGTATTAGCGCCGCTAGCGCTATTACTTTATGAATGGAAGTCAAATAATATGAGTACAACAGCTGCGGGTGTGTATGATCGATCACCTTACCGAACGCCAGAAGCAAACCTTGTTGCTGATGCAGAACCAACGGAGAATAAATTATTCTCAGCAGAGGGCCGCGTTGGTGTTTTGCACTACAATGCGCAATTTACAAAAGTTGTGCTTGTAGCGGTCGCGGCCGGGGCGGCTGTATTTGGTGCTATGTCGACGGGATCACAGGTAGTGACAGCGATTGTAGGTGTACCAGCAATTGTTTTAATTCTCGCAGCATCAGTTGCGTTGATCTTTACCGCTATAAAACGCCTGCACGACATTGGGCATAGCGGTTGGTTCTTTCTGATTAGTTTAATCCCCCTGGTTGGTATTTTTTTCAACTTGTATTATGCGTTGAGACCAGGTCAGGATGATGACAACCATTACGGTGCACCTCGCGCTGCTACACAAGCAGATAAAGTGCTTGGCTTTATTGGCATAGTATTGCTGATAGGTATAAATATTGCTGCGCTGATTCCGACGGGTTGATACTGCGCTTGATCAACTGCTAACCAACCAACATCGTAAACAAATGGCTGCCACTCCAATTAACTAATGGGTTAGCCGTTTGCGGCTTCTGCCATACAAGTGGCAATGAATGCCCGGTGCTTGTCACCGGGCCTAGTCGCATATCACGATCAACTAAGATCAACATATTGTGTTCGGCCTCGTCTTTAAAGTAAGTATGAGGCCAATTCGAGCGCCAAACAACGGTACGCAAACTACCGATTACCTGTCACAAATATTCGCAACTCATCACATAACACCGAGTCTTCGGCTCACCATTAGGGGTTAGCCTGCATACTGGAATAGTGCTTGCAGCCGGATTACGTGTTCTATTGTTGCTAACCCAGTCATGAATTCATTGACCTCTCTCGACACCACTTGGTTGTTGCTCTGTGCCTTCCTTGTGATGCTGATGCAAGCTGGTTTTTGTCTGTTTGAGTCGGGCTTGGTTCGATCAAAAAACAACACAAATGTTGCCTTCAAGAATCTGTCCGATTTCTCCGTTGCGGCAGTCGCGTATTGGATGGTTGGTTTCGGGCTTATGTACGGCAGCAGTGTGTCGGGTTTGTTCGGTAGCACCCAGTTTTTCTTTAATACTGAAAGTAACAATGGCGCCTGGTTCCTGTTTCAGCTTATGTTCTGTGGAGCCACTGCAACCATTGTCGGCGGCGCTTTGGCTGAACGAACCAGTTTCTCAGCTTACCTGGTCATTAGTTTGCTCATTGCCGTTTTTATATATCCGATCCCTGGGCATTGGATTTGGGCTGGAGCAACACAGAGCGTGTCCCCCGATGCCACACAGGGTTGGCTGGTTGGCTTGGGATTTATTGATTTTGCTGGTGGCGCAGCTGTGCATTTGCTTGGTGGTTGTTTAGCACTGGTTGCTGTGTTGATTGTTGGTCCGCGTATTGGGCGTTTCGCTAATGACGATGTTAACCCATCTGAGCATCGCCCCATAAACGCGAGCAATTATCCGATGGCAACCGTGGGTGTGATGTTGCTTTGGTTCGGCTGGTTTGGGTTCAATACCGGTAGTGCCGTTGGTTATTCAGAAAACCTGGCTAATATCGCCATTAACACAGTCATGTCCGCCGCTGCCGGTAGTGTAGTGTTAATCGTGTGGTTTATATTTCGTACCCGCAAACCGGACATCGGTTCAGCCTTGAACGGCACACTGGCAGGACTAGTTGGTGTTACTGCTGGCGCGCACGTGTACTCCACGTTCGATGCAGTTTTGGTCGGTATCGTCAGTGCCGTGGTAATGCAGTACGCTACTTATGTTCTGGAAAAATACAAGATCGATGATGTAGTTGGTGCTTTTCCGGTGCATGGTGTTGCAGGACTGGTCGGCATTCTTCTAGTCGCCATCCTTGGTGATAGTGCATCTTTTCCGAATGGACACTCTCATCTGTTTCAATTCGGTGTTCAGGCACTTGGTGCGGTTGTGGTTGCAGCTTGGAGTTTGGTAGTCGGTTACGCGGTGTTTTTTGCTGCGAACAAAATTTTGCCTATGCGGGTGTCCAATACACAAGAAATGGAAGGTTTGAATACTGCAGAACACGGTGCTGTTTCAGATGTGCAGGAATTGCTGGCTAGCATGATGAAACAGAGTCAGGATGGTGACATTAACAGGCAGGTCGATGTTGAGCCGCATACTGAGGTTGGGCGAATTGCCAGTGAATACAATAGGGTGCTTGAACGTATACGTCTGGAAATCAAGACCCGTGCGAAAGCTTACGAGCAACTAAAAGAGGCATCTCATTTTCAATATATTTTTGAAAATTCGAATGAAGGTATCATTCAGTTCTCAATGAAGGGGGACATTCAAACGGCCAATAGTGCTGCGGCCAATATCCTTGGTTATGCCTCAGTTGATAAATTAATAAGTTCGTTGGGCAATTGCATGGATTCACTTGAATTTGTAACGCCTGGCGATCATGCAAGGTTATTCAAACAATTTAAGAAGCAGGGTCAGCTACTCAATGCTGAAATGGTTTTCGTGCGTGAGGTTGATAAAAAACAAGGTATAGCGCTATGTTCTATGCGTAGCATCGCTGGCAATGAAGAACAGGCGGATTGTGTGCTGGCATCACTATCTGATATTAGTGAGCGACGAGAAATCGAGCAGCTAAAAGTAGCCAACAAAGCCGCCGCTGCCGCCAGCCAGGCGAAGAGTCAGTTTCTGGCGAACATGAGTCATGAAATTCGTACACCGCTAAATGGTGTAACAGGGATGCTTGAATTGCTCAAGCGTACCGATTTGGAATCGCATCAGCAGCGCTACATTGAAATTGCGCAGAACTCGTCTAAGAGCTTATTGTCAGTCATCAACGACATACTGGATTTTTCCAAAATCGAAGCTGGCAAACTCGAACTGCAATCGGTTGAGTTTCCGTTACGCGAAACACTGGCTGATGTTGTTGATATATTCGCATCGCAAACCGCCAGTAAACAAGTTGAGCTTATTGGACATATACCACCAGACTTGCCTGAGTGGGTGGTTGGTGATCCTGAGCGTCTGAGACAGATACTGATCAACATTCTTGGAAATGCGGTGAAGTTTACCGAGAAAGGGACCATTTCTTTGTCTGCAGTTTGCAAAAAGCGCTATAACAATGTGGTTATATTGCAACTAGTCATAAAAGATTCAGGTTGTGGTATTAGTGAGGATAATGTTGTCAAGTTGTTTGACTCGTTCACTCAGGCGGACGCGTCTACAACGCGTAAATACGGGGGTACTGGTCTTGGCTTAACGATCAGTCGGCAACTGATCTTGTTAATGAAAGGCCAGATCAAGGTAATCAGTAAATTAGGTGTGGGTACGCAAGTCGCCATCAACTTAGCTCTGCCGCAAACGAAAAAATCCACCAGTTATCGATCAACGTTACCACCAGGCTTATCTGGTATGCGCGTGCTTGTAGTTGATGATCATCCAATTAACCTTGAACTGACGCGCGACCTATTGGTGCCATTTGGATTAAAGGTAGATTGTGCGAAAAGTGCAGTAGAAGCCCTGGCATTGCATAACCATGCCGTTGAACAGAAACGAGCATATGAATTGTTTTTGCTCGACTACCATATGCCTGAAGTCGATGGCGCGCAGTTGGCTGATCAGATTCGGCAAACTGCTGCTGGTCAAAGTGCTAAGTTGATCCTGTTGACATCGATTGATCAAGTAAGCCCCAAAGACCCTGAGATGTCGAGTTTTAACACTCTGTTGGTAAAACCGGTGCGTGCGTCGCGTTTGTTCGATTCAATAGCAACGGTTATGGTTGATCGCTTGCGCTCGGGTGGCACAGATAAGGCTGAGCAGAGTAACGAATCTTTAGATGCTCCTGTTCCTGCGTCTGCTTCTGAATTTGAAACAGCAGTTGCGTTGAACGTTGCTGCTAAGACGCGTATTTTATTGGTTGAAGACAATATGGTAAACCAGATAGTAGCCATAGAAATACTTGAGCAAGCAGGCTTTGTCGTCGATACGGCCAATGACGGACAAGAGGCTGTGGACATTCTCAGCGACAGCGCAGTAGGCAAATTTAATATCGTACTAATGGATTGTCAAATGCCAGTGCTGGATGGTTTCGAGGCCTCACGCGCGATTCGCAAAATAGAGATTCAGAAGAACATACAAGCGATTCCAATTATAGCGCTAACGGCTAATGCACTGAAGGGTGATAGAGAGCGGTGTCTTGAGGCGGGTATGAATGACTACATTACCAAACCCATTGATGTAGATGCCCTGAACGCGCTGTTGGCAAAGTACATCGATGTTAAAGATGGTTCAACGCATAAAAAAACGGGCTCTTAGGCACACTGTCAATTGTCAAACGGTACTACGGTGCAGTGATGTTCAGTTACTCGCGATAAAAATATATTCGCTCACCTCATTGTTATTGTTCTGGACTTTGTGTCGTTGATTGCCGAAAGAATACCGATGGTTAACAGACACAACTTCTACGCTGGACTTATAGGTACCCAGCAATTCGAGCATTTCATCTTTAGTTGGTTTTGAATTAGAGGAATACGACACAACCATAGTGCTTTGTCGGTACATGGAGAACAAAGTGTCGAACGCATCGACTGCGCCTTTTCGGGTGCTAAAGGGTGTTGGGTAGGATTTAAATTTTCGAGTTTTGGTTTCCCATTGCATCTCCACGCCTTGCCAGTCGCAGGCAATGCCTTCGACAAAATGATACCGTCGCACGTATTCGTTGTCAGAATGTGGACTGTAGTAAGGTGGGTCTATATACACTAAGTCTGGTTGGTATTCTGTTTGTAAGGCATCAAGCCTGGATACAATGTTATTTTTTCCGTTATCGAATACGGCATCATTGAATGCCTTGACGGCGATCAGAAAATGATCGGACAAAGTAGTTTTTAAGTCTTTGCGACCATCATCATAGCGTTGTCCTACATAAGTGAAGATGCCACGAGGCCTTTTTTTAAAGCAGGCTCTGACTAATGCCGATATCGCGATCGCCTGGGCGTACGGATTATCCAGTGTTTTAATGTTGGCGCGGATATTGTCGATCAGCTGGTTTTCGGATCTTGTAAAGTAAAGCTTGTCGAAGTTTTGTTCAACAAATTGGTCTGAAGCACTGTTAGCTTCGAGTAAGCTTCTGGCTACTTCGGTTGGAAGCGTGACGTTGTTGTTTTCAATCAAGGCCTTTGTGATCATTGCGCTGAACGCCATATAGTCGTTGCTGATCACCTGTTTCCCATAGGCTTTTAGCATGTAACTGACCACACCTGAGCCTGAAAACAAATCCAGGACACTCTCGCATTGCTGCGTCATTATGGCTTGTTGAACAGGTTGGATAATTTTATTTTTCGAACCCATAAAACGGGTAGGTGGGAATTTGTCCTGTTGTTCCTGACTTGATGGTTGCAATGGTTGTATTAGCGCACTGGCGTGTGTTTTTACAGGTGTCGCGGTGATAATCACATCTTTGCCAATCCGTTTGTTGGCTTTGCTGTTTATATTGCGTTTTGCATCAACCACGTCTAACTTGAATTTTTTATATAAATCTAAAATAAATTCGCTGTTCGAGTTGGTCAACAAAACGTGGCAGCCATTGTCGTGTAGTTTTTCGACCTCGGCCGCTAAATCAATTTGATCCTGTTCTCTGAATTGTTCTTTCGTATAGCGTTTAAAGTCGCTGTATTGAGACACCGGGTGATAGGGCGGGTCGAGAAACACAAAGTCATTTGGTTTTGTATATTGACGCAAAATACAACGATAGTCTGCATCAACAATAGTTGACTTTTTAAGCAATGCGGCAGCCATCGACAAACCATTTTCGTCACAAATGGTCGGGTTAACGTATTTGCCAAAAGGTACATTGAATTGACCTTTTTTGTTTACACGATAAAGTCCGTTAAAACAGGTTCGATTTAAAAAAAGTGTTCGTGCCGCTGCCTGCACCTTGGTAAGGCGGGTTACATCCAGAGCGCGCTGTGCATAAAAATAGTCTGAATCATTCTTGTGTTGCTGTAACTCTGTAATAAGTGCTTCCAGATCGGATGCAATCACTCTGTATAGATTAATGAGTTCGGAATTGGCATCGCCAATAACGGATTGATTGGGTTGCAGATGAAAGAACAGTGCACCACCGCCAAAAAACGGTTCCAGATAAGTACCGTAGCTGGCAGGCATTCTGGCCACAAGCTGTGGCACAAGTTGTCGTTTTCCACCGGCCCATTTCAGCACGGGCCGAATCGATTTATTTTTTACCTCTGTGGTTTCGGCTAGCGTGTTGAGCATGGTTGTCATGAACAGTGTGATGAATCTGGCTGCCGTATTGTACGACAGCCACTCTGTGGCATCGGCTCGTACTGGTATCGACTGAGTGTTCACCTAAATAGGGTATTTAAGCCTTCTGTAGAACATCATCACTTACAGCAGACCGGTTTGCCTCGCGCTCAAATTGGCCAAATTAGGACCAATTCAAACGCGCCCGTTTTTTCTGTTTATTATTTAGTATCAGCAATTTAGCATCGTTACATACGCATGTTCAGACGGCGTTATCGGGCGTTTTGGGAAAATACGGTGCTTTTGTGGTTGACCAGAGCAACAATTGTGTCATAGTGTCTCAACAAAGGAACAGACTATCAGGGCTGCAGTGTCCGTTACATCTATTGGCGCAACCAGAAAATCCAGTCGCAATACAGCTGATCTGGAAACACTCGACAAACTACTCAGTTCGGTCGCGGTGTTGGTTGTCGATGATGAACCAGGTATGCGCAATTTCCTGAAGCGCTCACTGGAAAAACGCTGCGCGTTGCTTGAAGTGGCTGGTAGTGCCGAAGAGGCTGAGGCCCTGCGCCTTCGCTATCACTTTGATTTACTGCTAGTGGATATCCGCTTACCGGGACTGTCTGGTCTTGACTGGTTGCGCCAGTTGCGTGAAGCCGGCGTTCGCACGCATGTTATCTATATGACAGCCTATGCCGATCTTGATATGGCTATAGCAGCTCTTAGAAATGGTGCCGACGATTTCATTATGAAACCGTTTCGCACCGAACAAATGTTAATGGCCATGCAGCTTGCGCTGCAAAAACGTCAAATTCTTCGAGAAAATTCGCTGCTTCGCTTACAACTTAATCAAGTGAGAGTTGATCGCGGTGTGGTTGGCGACAGCGATGTTATCAAAGAAACCATGGAATTGGCCGAACGTGTCGCGCCAACTCAGTCCAACGTGTTAATTCAAGGAGAAACCGGCACCGGCAAGGAACTTATTGCTCGTGCTGTACACAGCATGTCGCAACGAACCGGTCCTTTTGTACCTTTAAATTGCGGCACAATTGCGCCTGAGCTGTTTGAAAGCGAATTGTTTGGTCATGTAAAGGGTGCGTTCGTCGGTGCCACACAATCTCGTGAGGGATTATTTCTGCACGCCGATGGTGGCACTTTGTTTCTCGATGAAGTGGGTGAGTTACCGCCTGCCATGCAATCAAAGTTGTTGCGTGTGCTTGAAGAGAAAACCATTCGACAGGTCGGTTGTGAGAAAGAGATACCAGTGAACGTAAGAGTGGTTGCAGCAACTAACCGGGATTTGGCTGGCGATTCACAATTAGATCAGTTTCGTAGTGATCTATATTATCGACTCAATGTATTGCCTATCACCGTGCCTGCACTGCGTGATCGTCGCTCAGACATACCGGCGTTGGTGGAGCATTTTTTCGAAATCTTATCGGCTGAAATGCGAATGGTACCAATAGAACTCATGCACACAGATTGGCAAAGGCTTAACGATTACCATTGGCCGGGTAATGTTCGCGAACTTAAAAATGTCATTGAAAGAACCTTACTATTAGGTCGATTGCCCGCTGACAGTATGCAAACGTCTGAATCCGATGCCGCAGATGCCGGTAATGGTTATCCGTTAAGCTGGACTGTTGACGAAGTGGAACGTGCGCACATTGAAACAGTGTTGGCCTCAGTCAATAACAATAAGTCGGCGGCCGCCCGACAACTGGGAGTGTCGCGCAAGACCCTCGAAAGAAAGCAAAACTTGTGGTACGGGCAAACCTCCCCCAACCCCTCTAGTGCAACCACCGGCTGAGCTGCCACTTTGAACGCGTGTCATGGTTGATTTCATCCGTGGACTAAGTCTTCGCCACAAGTTGCTGGCTCTGGTTCTGGGGCCATTGTTGTTGCTCTCCGGTACGGTTATCGTGTTGGCCGCTCACTGGTCAACGTCCTACACGTATAAGCAGCTGTTCACTAAAGTCAATACAGATCTTCGTGTCACGCACGATGTATTTGATCGAATACAATTTGATCGACAAAGAGCACTAACCTCGTTGGCAAATAGTTCTGCATTTTCAGCTCATTTACAAAATGACTATGCCTATGGGGTTATGCATTTACTCAATCGGCAGAAAGAGCAGGGTGGATTTGATTTCGTCAATTTGCTCAGTAACGACGGCACGCAACGGCTAAGTGAAAAGGGGTGGGTAAATAGGGATTTGAATCGATCACCATTAACGGAGAGTGTGTTTTCAGATTGGGCGACTGAAGCGCCATTGGATACAGCTTCGGGTATTGAAATTTATTCCAAATTAGTCTGGTCAGCTGAGAGTGAATCGCTAGCGCAAAAAGTCGTGTTCCCCTTAATTGACACGCCACGTGCAGCTCCTACCGACAAAACGGTGGAAGATCGAGCCATGGTTATTCGCGTATTGCAACGCGTTCGCGGTAATGATGGTGTAGCACTGGGTGTGTTGGAGGGCGGCCTGTTGCTTAATAGGAATTTTGCGTTCGTTGATGAAATACGAGATCTGGTTTACGGGCCAGGCAGTCTTGCAGAAGGCAGTCGCGGCACAGTAACCGTGTTCCTCGATGATGTTCGAATAACCACCAATGTGCCAGGCAGCGATGATATGCGTGCGCTGGGAACGCGCGTTTCTGTGGAAGTGCGAAACTCTGTATTGGAACAGGGTGTCACCTGGATAAATCGGGCATTCGTGGTTAACGACTGGTACATCTCTGCTTATCAGCCAATTGTCGATGTTTATGGCAATCGCGTTGGCATGCTATACGCGGGGTATTTGGAAGCACCGTTTCGAAGCGATTTATATCGCGCAATTGCGCTAATCGCAGCGGTCGTTCTGGCTGGCGCACTGCTCGCTGTGGTTGCTGCAATCTTAGGGGCGAAATCCATCTTTAAACCGGTTGAGTCTATTGCAGGTGTCGTTCGTGCAACGGCTGCCGGTAAGCATCGGCGTATTGGAAAATTGAAAGTGCATGACGAGATTGGTGAGCTGGCCACCCAATTTGATTCTATGTTGGACACGTTGGAGAAGAACAGTGCGCAAATTAAAGCGAATGCTAATGAGCTGGAGCAAAAAGTCCAGGAGCGCACTACCGAGCTGAAATTAAAAAACACCTCATTGCAGGAATCGATAAACCTGTTGCACGAAGCCCAGCAGAAATTGGCTACAGCTGAGCGGCTGGCGGCGGTAGGTCAATTAACGGCAGGTGTTGCGCATGAAATCAATAACCCAACGGCTGTCATATTGGGCAATATGGATATTCTTATTCAGGAAATGGGTGAGCATGGTGAAGATGTACAGACCGAAATTGATCTGATCATTGAGCAGGTTTATCGCATTCGCTCTATTACAGATCGATTATTGCAATACTCCAGACCAACAACCACAGCACCTTCTGAGCAGGATGAGCAATCGGGTTTGTCTACACTTACCTCCAGTATGCAATACAGCGAGACTTCACCAGTGCTGATCGAATTGGTTGAGATCAATGAGCTTATTGAGTCTTCCCTGGTGCTGGTTAAACAGGAGGTGTCGCAAAAAAACATTAACCTGGTAACCAGCTTTAAACCGATACCGCGAATTACCATTGACAAACTCGGGTTGCAGCAAGTTATCGTCAATCTGGTGCTGAATGCTTCACAGGCAGTGGCAGACTATGGCGAGATTATCGTCAGTACCTTTGTGGGTGAAGGCGGTGTAGTTTGCATAGAGGTTCAGGATAACGGAACTGGCATAACTTCGGAGCATCTGCCCAGATTGTTTGATCCGTTTTTTACCTTTGGTAAAGAAGGTGGGACGGGCTTAGGCTTGTCGGTAAGCTACGGTATTGTGCAACGTTATGGTGGTGCAATAGATGTTGAGTCTGTGCCTGGGGGAAGCACAACGTTCACCATTAGCTTGCCGATTGGAGAGGCACTGATTCACGCCGATCATCATCAAGCAGAACACGCTGACCATGAATTGTCACCTGGTTAATGATTCTCCTGGTTTATGCCTTTCATAACTGCGTGACACCGTCGACCCAAACTTGTTGCGGCTGATGGGCAGCATCCAGATGAACGATATTGGCGAACTGGCCGGGTTGCAGTGAGCCCAAAAATTTGGTAGCACCAATGCAACTACTAGGATAGCTTGTAGCCATATGTAGCGCCTCAGACTCATCTACGCCGACATCGTTAATCAGATACCGAACGGATGAGAGCATGTCGGTATCAGCACCGGCCAGGGTGCCATCCATGAGTTCCAGTCGACTTTGCGTGCGTGCTGTATTTTGTGTGCTTACCGTACTTTGTTTACGCAATATTGTTCGACCATCAAGACTAAATTCTGACAGGGTAGAACCGGCGGTGGCCATTGCATCAGAAACGATAAATAGCTTGCCTCGACCGTTTTTTGCGTTTATGGCAATTTTGATTGCAGCTGCATCAACATGAATTCCGTCTGTGATTAAACCGGCATAAGCATCGTCAGTACTCAAAGCTGCGCCAACCATACCCGGCTCGCGCGAGGTAAGTGGACTCATTGCGTTGTATAAATGCGTAGCGCAACGAGCTCCGTGTTTATAGGCCGCAACTGCATCAGCACAGCCTGCGTTGCTGTGTCCAAGGCTTACCACAATACCGCTGCGGCTCATGATAGTTATTTGCTCGTTTGTCACCATTTCAGGAGCGACAGTCACCATTAAATAGGGCAGCCGTTGGCAGGCTGCGCATAGTTCATCCAGGTCTGACCGTGTCATGCGACGGAGCACCGACTCATTGTGCGCACCTTTTTTATCTGTGCTTAAGTGTGGCCCCTCAAGATGCAAGCCAAGAAACCCGGGAATGTTCTTCTCATAAGCTTCGATAGCTGCGGCGATAGCAGCGGTGGTGTTCTGGGCAGTGCTTGAAATCAAAGTGACTAACAAGCGGCACGTACCAAGCTGTCGATGTGCACGACAAATCGCTTCAATAGCATCGACTGATATATCGTTATTGAACAGGACGCCGCCGCCACCATTAACCTGCAAGTCAATACACCCGGCAACCAGGCTGCCACCTTGCAACTCGATGGTATTCTGGTTTTGTGGTATGGCTGCGATTGGACACACATCGCTGATTTTTCCATGCTCGTTAATCAGCACGGCATGGTCGGTAAGCGCTGATGCTCCAACACCAATATCAGCGCCAGTGATTGCAGATACACTACCCATAAGTACTATCTTACCCTGATTTGCTAATGATTCGCAGGTGACTGCGGGCATTGTTGCAATCTCGGCGTTGGCACTGTTTGCCCCACGATTAAACGCGAGTAGTGAGCGTGGGTAGTTTTAGCTGGACAATCAGCGATTGTTTGGCATGATAGGGTGGTGTTGACCATGTGCGCTGACACAAATTATCGCTGGTGCGAATCTTAAAGGAGAAGCAGGAACCATGAGAGTAATAATAAAACTCGCCGTAGCCACAACACTTGTTGGCATGACTGCGGCAATTCAAGCACAAGATGTCGAACTAACCATTGAAAGCTGGCGTAACGATGATCTGGCAATTTGGCAGGATAAAATCATACCGGCATTTGAAGCTGAAAACCCGGGTATTAAAGTGACTTTCGCGCCCACGGCACCGGCGGAATACAACGCGGTGCTGAACTCCAAGCTCGAAGCAGGCTCTGCCGGAGATCTAATCACCTGTCGTCCGTTCGATGCATCGTTAGCTTTATACGATCAGGGCTATTTGGCTTCACTGGCAGACTTACCAGGCATGGCGAATTTTTCTGATGTAGCAAAATCCGCCTGGATCACAGACGATGGCAAGGACCCGTTTTGTGTACCAATGGCATCCGTTATTCATGGCTTTATCTACAACAAGGATGCGTTTACCGAACTAGGGTTGTCGGTACCGGAGACCGAAGCGGAATTTTTTGCAGCACTAGACAAGATCAAGGAACAGGGGGATTACATTCCAATGTCTATGGGCACCAGCGATCAATGGGAAGCGGCTACCATGGGCTATCAGAACATTGGTCCTAACTATTGGAAAGGTGAAGAAGGCCGTTTGGGTTTGATTGATGGCTCACAGAAACTCACCGATGCGCAGTGGGTTGCACCGTACGAGCAGTTGGCCAAATGGGGCGCTTATCTTGGTGACGGATATGAAGCGCAAACATACCCGGATAGCCAGAATATGTTTACGTTGGGGCGAGCCGCTATCTATCCGGCAGGCTCATGGGAAATTACGGGCTTTAATGAAAATGCAGACTTTGAACTCGGTGCGTTTATACCGCCCGTTGCGAACGCCGGTGATGATTGTTACATCTCAGATCACACCGACATCGGCATTGGCATGAATGCTAAATCACCAAACGCAGAAGCCGCTCAAGCTTTTTTAAACTGGGTTGGTTCGTCTGAATTTGCGAGTCTTTATGCAAACGCATTACCCGGATTTTTCCCATTGTCCAACGACACAGTAACGCTTGAAGACCCGCTAGCTCAGGAATTTATCTCGTGGCGCGACAAATGTAAGTCAACGATTCGTTCTACTTATCAAATACTGTCCAGAGGTGAGCCGAATCTGGAGAACGATACATGGAACGCTTCGGCCAACGTAATCAAAGGCTCAGAGACTCCGGCAAATGCTGGCAAGCGGTTACAGGAAGGCCTGGCTAGTTGGTATAAACCATAACGACAAACTGATATCTAAAGAAAGCTATTGCTCACAAGTCAATATTCAAATGATCGGTGAGTTAAGGGCAATGTCTTAAGAGTACTGTTTGTGAGCTTTTATCCGCATTGGCTATTTCGTCGCCATTTTCCATCTTCGATGGGACAGTCCATTTCTGTGTGGTGTGGCGGCGAAATAGTCTTACGCAAAGCCAATACCAGAATCAGATAAACGTTTGAGCAACATTTCAATTCATAAACCGCGCCGCCGCTGGCATATTGCGATCTTTCTTGCACCTGCCGTGCTGGTTTATACAGCGATCATGATTTTGCCGTTGTTTGGCACCATGCAACTATCGATGTATAAATTAGTCGATGCGCAAAAAGTGTTTGTTGGGCTGGGCAATTTCAGGCACTTGTTCGGTGATGAGCGATTGTCCGCTACCTTCTGGAACGCCTTTAGCAACAACAGCATTTTTTTTATTATTCATATGCTGGTGCAAAACCCCATCGGCATATTACTTGCCGCTATTCTTTCCAATTCGCGATTACGCTTTCGTGCCTGGTACCGTACGGCGATTTTTGTGCCAACCATTTTGTCTTTTGTGATCGTAGGGTTTGTCTGGAAACTCATCCTGTCGCCGCTGTGGGGCGTTGCCCCGGACTTGCTCGATGCGGTTGGCCTGAAGTTTTTGTATAAACCGTGGTTAGGCAAGGAAGAATACGCACTGATCACGTTAAGCCTTATTTCAGTTTGGCAGTTTGTTGGTATCCCAATGATGCTGATATACGCGGCCCTGATCTCAATTCCTGAAGATATTCTTGAAGCTGCAGAATGTGATGGTGTGACTGGCAGCGCGCAGTTTTGGAAAATAAAATTGCCACTGATACTGCCATCGATTGGCATCATTTCAATATTAACGTTTGTTGGCAACTTTAACGCATTCGATCTTATATACGTAACCCAGGGTGCGTTGGCAGGTCCGGATTTTTCAACCGATATTTTGGGCACCTTTCTATACAGAACCTTTTTCGGGTTTCAATTACAGCTGGGTGACAAGCACTTGGGTGCCACCATTGCCTCGGTTATGTTTCTTATCATCCTTGCCGGTGTGTGTTTGTATTTATTTACCATTCAGCGGCGTTTGCGCCGATATGCGTTGTAGGAAAGGTTTAAGTGAGTACTATTCAATACTCCAAGACCCGGGCCATCGCATCGCACGCAGTATTGTTGCTGTATGCAGTTATCGCGCTGTTTCCGGTTGTGATTATCATTATCAACTCGTTCAAGACACGCAAAGCCATTTTTCGATCACCTTTAAGCCCGCCCGATAGCGATACGTTTTCAACCGTTGGTTTTGAAACCGTGATGAAGCAAGGTGACTTTGTGCTGTATTTTCAGAACAGCTTCATTGTCACAGTAGTGTCAATATTTTTTGTATTGTTGTTTGGTGCCATGGCGGCTTTTGCGTTATCTGAATATCGTTTTAAAGGCAATACGCTGATGGGTTTGTACCTGGCGCTGGGTATCATGATTCCGATACGGCTGGGTACCGTTTCAATATTGCAACTTATGGTGGCAACTGGTCTGGTTAATACGCTCACCGCATTAATACTGGTGTACACAGCGCAAGGCTTACCACTGGCCATCTTTATTTTGTCCGAGTTTATGCATGGCGTGTCAAAAGACTTAAAAGACGCAGGACGCATTGATGGTCTGAGCGAATACCGTATATTTTATCGTCTTGTTGGACCACTTATCCGGCCCGCTTTAGCAACGGTTGCGATATTTACCATGATCCCAATTTGGAATGATCTGTGGTTTCCGCTTATTCTTGCGCCGGCCGAAGCAACCAAAACGGTGACACTGGGCTCGCAGGTTTTTATTGGTCAATTCGTAACAGACTGGAATGCAGTCTTGGCCGCCTTGTCGATGGCAATAGTGCCGGTGCTGCTGCTGTACATCGTGTTTTCCAGACAACTTATCAGTGGTTTAACCGCAGGAGCCGTTAAATGACGCAGGACAAACAGGTGCGCGTTTTGGTCGCAGGCTTGGGGCATATGGGAATCAGTCATGCCAAAGCCTATCACCAACAGACGGGCTACGATATCGTTGGATTGGTCAATCGTTCGCAGCCAGATTTACCGGATGAATTAACCGGCTATCCATTGTTTACAGATTTTAAATCTGCGTTTGACGAACTAAAACCTGATCTTGCCTCTATTAGCACCTATTCAGACAGCCATGCTGAGTATGCTATTCACGCAATGGAAAACGGTGCGCATGTGTTTATCGAAAAACCATTGGCAACAACGGTCGAGGATGCCAGTCGCATTGTAGATTGTGCAAAGGCGAATAACCGTAAATTGGTGGTTGGCTATATTTTACGCCATCACCCGTCCTGGATGAAACTGATCGAAGAATCGCGAGCACTGGGTGGTCCGTATGTTTTTCGCATGAATCTGAATCAACAGTCCAGTGGCCCCACATGGGAGACTCATCGGCGTCTTATGGATACAACCCCGCCTATTGTTGATTGCGGTGTTCACTATGTGGATGTGATGTGTCAGATAACCGATGCAAACCCTGTGGAAGTTCGCGGAATGGGCTTGCGTTTAAGTGATCAGATTAATAAAAACATGTATAACTACGGCCACTTTCAAATACTATTCGACGATGGCTCCCTCGGCTGGTACGAAGCGGGCTGGGGGCCAATGATGTCGGAAACAGCCTACTTTGTAAAAGACGTGGTCTCACCCAACGGTAGTGTGTCTATTATTGTTGATAGCAATGCCAAATCGGACGATATGGATACGCACACAAAAACATCCTTGTTACGTGTGCATAGCGCAGCGGTAGATCATGCAGGCGTATTCTCGACTCCTGACAGGGATATATCCATGACCGATGAGCCAGGTCATGATGAACTCTGTGCAAGAGAGCAAGCTTATATGCTCAAAACTATTCGTGAAAACATTAATCTTGATCGACATATGCGTGATGCTGTTCAGTCATTGAAAATCTGCATTGCTGCCGATGAAAGTGTTCGCTCGGGTAATACGATAAAACTCTAAGCAGGAATACGCGTGGGATCTCTTTCACTACAAGGCATACATAAATCATTCGGTAAAACCGAAGTGCTCAAAGGTATTGACCTTGAAGTAGCGAACGGCGAATTTTTGGTGTTTGTAGGGCCATCAGGTTGTGGTAAGTCGACATTGTTGCGCATTATTGCCGGGCTGGAGAGCCCCAGTGCCGGACACGTTGTGATAAATGAAGCCCAAGTTACCTCCGTTCCTCCGGCCGATCGTGGTATTGCCATGGTGTTCCAGACCTATGCGCTGTATCCACACTTAAGTGTGCGCGATAACATGAGTCTGGCTTTAAAACAGAGCAATCAATCCAACACGTTGATTAACGAGCGGGTAAACAAAGCATCAGGCCTGCTGTCGCTAGATGAATTACTAAAGCGACGACCGGCAGAATTGTCTGGTGGGCAAAGACAACGTGTTGCCATTGGCCGCGCTATTGTGCGTGAACCTGAACTGTTTCTGTTCGATGAGCCATTGTCCAATCTTGATGCGGCTTTGCGAGTACAAACACGACTGGAAATTGCCCGATTACACAATGAGCTTAATGCCACTATGATCTATGTGACACACGATCAGGTAGAGGCCATGACATTAGCCGATCGCATAGTGGTCCTCGAAGCCGGTGTTGTCCAGCAGGTCGGTACACCAATGGAGTTGTACAACAATCCGGTGAATCGGTTTGTTGCAGGTTTCATCGGTTCTCCCAAAATGAATTTTATACCTGGTGTTGCGCTTGGATTGCCTAATATTGCCACCATTGGCATTCGGCCCGAACACATATCGTTATCAATAACTGGCGGTGAGCTTGAAGGAGTGGTTTCACACGTAGAGCACCTTGGTGCTGATACCAATATCTACGTGGATTGCGATGGCCTTGAACCGATCGTTGTTCGGTTGTTTGGAGAACACCAGGTACAAACCGGGTCTCAGCAACGCTTACGCTTTAAAGAGAACAGTGCGTTGCAGTTTGATGCTTCAGGTGCCAGATTATAAAACTGTCAAGCTAACAACCTTAAATTGACGAGAAGTAGTCGTGGAAGTTCGCTACTAGAAAAATAGGGTTCGTGGAGTCATCTATCGGGTCACTGAATTCACCTTGCTCGATCTGCGGGACCTGATTGCGCACAATATTTGGATCATCGATAATGAAACCGTCGTTGTCAACTTGAAGCTTGTCATTGACTGGTAAATTGTCAGGAATAGTGTCAAGGACGGCTTTTTCTAAATGTGAGGCTGTCGTTGCTCCAAATACCTCAGCGTCAAATTCCGCTTGTAAGCTATTGCGTTCAGCAACTATTGCTTGCCCGGCATAAGATGGTAAACCGGGCGTATTAATCAGTCTTTCCAGGTTTGCGATTCGATCCTGCTGGAAGTCTTGTACTGCAGATAATGTGGCAGGGCCAAATTCGCTGTCAGGAGTACCCGGAGAGTAGCCAACTCGTTGCAAATCTCGCTGAAGCTTTCGTACTTCTGTACCACTAGCTCCGACACCCAATCCTGATGATGTAACCTCAGCAGAATCCGTATCCACTGGGTCAACTTCGGACTGGGGATTAACTGTCGCGTGCTTGCTTT
>CAYTJF010000065.1:0-23926 GCA_964437945.1 uncultured Granulosicoccaceae bacterium | reverse complement strand
GCCGATGATAGTGTGGGGCCTCCCCATGTGAAAGTAGGTCATCGCCGGGTTTAATTAGAAGAAAAAGCCACTCCTTAAACGGGTGGCTTTTTTTTTGCGTGAATATCATAGACCTACTTTCGCAGTGACCAGTTGCGAAGCAACTAGCAGCACCCATACTGGGCACAAGCGCGTAGTATGCGGCTAAAGTAGGTCTACCCATTCTGGGCACGCGATCGCTGGGTTTAATTAGTAAGAATAAAGCCATACCTATTGGGGCCTGTGCCCAGAATGGGTATGGCTTTTTTTGGGTTATTTTTGTTCTCTGTATTGGACATTTAGCAAGTAACTGCTACTAACTCAGCGCACACATCTTAGGCAGTAATTTCACAAAGATCTGTCTGAACCCGTCACACAATATTACTATTGCTTCGGTGTCGATAACCGGCTTAGGCTTTACGCGAAGTTGACAACACCAATCAACAATTTGCGTTAGATACGCGATTTTTTATGCAATTTGAACGAATTCTAGTGCTGTTTGTACTCACTTTAGCGAGTGGTTATCCAAGCTACGCCTTATTTTTCAGAAGCTGGCCCCAATCGTTAACGGTGTTATAAATATCAGTAGTATAGGTAGGAGTTACCTTGTGATAAAACTATATGCAATACGGAAAAAATCAGTCATTGCTTTCAGCTTTATGTGCCTATTGAGCGCTTGCGGTGGAGGGGGGGACACGGACGGTGACACTGTCACAGTCGTTCCCAGTAGTGGTACTGCGGGAACCACCGCAGACGATTCCACTGTAGGTACTACCGAAACTACCTCCGACGATTCCAATGCGGGTACTACCGAAACTACCACGGACGACTCCAATGCCGGTACTACCGGAACTACTACAGACGATTCCAATGCGGATACTACCGGAACTACTACAGACGATTCCAATGCGGGTACTACCGGAACTACCACAGACGATTCCACTGGGGGTACTTCGGGAACTAACACAGATGGAACCGCAATCGTAAACCTGGCGTTGAATCCTTCTCTAAGTAGTGATTTCGCTCGCCTGGATGGTTTATCTGTGATCGGCGACATAGAGGATGATTCCCTGCAACTCAGCTTTGATGGTCCTGGAGGGCTTGCCAATGCCTGTGCTGAAGACAGCGACATTGGTAGTTCTTGGTATTGGCAACTGCCACTCGAATTTACTGGGGATATTAGCTCTAGCCTTAACAACAATCTATCGTTTCAACTCAGAGGCAGCGATTCTCCAAACAGTGAGCAGCCGATCGTGGTGTTAGTTGCTCGAAACGGAACTGTTTATCATCATTTGCCAGTGACTTATCCGGGAACTGAATGGGTTAACTACGAAGTTTCCATCGCGCCTGGTAGTTTTAACATCGCAGGCACTAATACCCAGCCCACACCCGCACAATTCTCAGAAGACTTAACGGGGATAGTAGACATCCTGATTTTAGGCGACTATCGATCAAGTACGGCCAGCGATAGTGCTTGCATTTCAGACGTGTCACTACCTCGCACTCAGACTGATATCTCCTATGGTTTGATTGAATCGTTTGATAATTCGAATAATGGGTTTGGCGGCGTGTCCGGTACTGAAGCGGTTGAACACGTTCTGGCTGGTGGTGCCCCGGATTCGCATGTTTGTCTTGAAGACGCTGAAATCTCCGCATCGGCATACTGGGCCTCATCGGTCGAGTTTCTGGGCGACTGGTCTGCATTGTTCGGTGAGGAATTGCACTATCGAGTCCGGTCGTCCTCAAATGGCACAGATGTATTTGCTACAACTTCTGTTCTGCTGACCGGTGACGGGATTACGCTGGTTGCAAATGAATCCACAACTCCGTCGCAGTACTGGCGCAACACGCGTGTTCCACTTGTGCCGGAGCATTGGAGAATCTGGATAGATGGTGAGCCCACTGACCAGCCTTCAGATGCAGTGTTTCGGCAAGTATTATCGGATGTGAATCAGTTTTATATTCCAGCTGACTTCCGTTCGAGGACTGCGACTGATTCGGCTTGTCTGGATAGCGTGGGACTAACCGGATCATTGGCCCAGAAGTCGCCTGCGGTGTATATCGCGGACTTTGACTCAGGTGCAGAAGGATGGTCAATCGGCACGGGTGCCGAGAATTTGTCGACAAACATAGCTGGAGGAATATCTGATGGTCACATTTGTGCAGAGGATGACTCTATAGGCGACCGTTGGTTATGGATTGCGCCACCTGAACTTCTTGGGCAACTGAATTCCTCCTCACAAGAGTTGATATTCTATCGGAAAAAGGATTCCAGCCAAACTACCTCGGCCGATTCGGTTTTGTTGGAGAGTGCTAGTGGAAATTTGATTTACGCGGAGAATTTTGCACCGGACGATAGCTGGAAGGCCACAAGAGTGCCACTGCAATCAAACAGTGCATGGGTGTTTGAGGGTACCTCCCAAATGCCAAGCATGGTTCAATTCCAGCAGGTCCTTGATTCCGTGGCAGCGTTAAAAATCTTTGGAGATTTCGATAGTAGCACCGCAACTGACTCCTCATGCCTGGATGCTGTTCAGCTTCGATAATAGTGTGGGGCTGCCAAATGCTAAGGTGCCCCTGCTGGGCATCAATAGATTATCACCGTGTTTAATTAGATGAAGAAAGGTTATCCCACGGGGTAGCCTTTTTTTTGTCTATTGTTTAAGGGGACCGTGGATCGATCGGCACCAACCCAGCCAATCCTGCAACCTCCTCATAACGAGCAGCAGCGGTAAGCAATCGCGATTCAGCTCTGGGGCCTGCGCACATTTGCAACCCTACTGGTAATTCATCGTTAGTAAAACCTGCAGGAACACTGATGGCCGGGAAACCGGTATTGGTGATTGCGTATGCAATCGTTAACCATTCAACATAGTTGTCAAACTGAACACCATTGCACGATTCAACAAAGCGTTCCTCAACCGGGTAGGGTGGAACAATAGTAGCCGGTGATAGCAGTAGGTCATAGTCGTTGAAAAATTCAACCGCGCGTTTCAGGTAGCGATATCGCTTTTCCTCAACCTGTTCTATGTCATCCATGGATACATCGCGAGCTTTTTCAATATTCCAGATGACTTCCGGCTTTAGCAACTCTCGCTTATTCTCAAGCAAGCCTTTGGAACTTGCGTAGAAAAGCATTGCACGATTAATCTGAAAAATCTCCTGAACATCAGTGAAGTCAGGGTGAGCCTGTTCAACCGTGGCACCCATTTCCTCGAATCGCTGCGCCGCCGCTTCTGTAATTCGGGCAACCTCTGAATCCACAGGGGTGACACCGAAGTCGGGACTGTAGGCCACGCGTTTCGGTCTCCAGTCAGAGGCTATCGCATCTACATAGTCGCCGCGTTCACTCGGCATGGATAGCGGGTCGGCAGGGTGATGTCCGGACATTGCATCGAGAAATAAGGCAAGGTCAGGTACATTTCGCGCCATTGGGCCTGAAACCGGGAACGGCGAATTGGGTAGGCCGCCAAGGTCTTCAGGGTATGCACCGGATGCTGATGCACCATGTGCAACGCGCCCAGGACTTGGTCTAAAACCGACAATCGAACAAAAACTCGCCGGGTTTCGTAACGAGCCACCCAGGTCGGATCCAGTTGCAAGCCAGGCTGTTCCAGTGGCTAGAGCAACAGCTGACCCACCGGAAGAGCCAGCGCAGCTTTTCGACGTATTCCATGGATTCAGTGTTGCGCCGAATACCTCATTAAATGTATTAGCTCCAGCACCGAATTCAGGTGTGTTGCTTTTGGCGTAAACGATTCCGCCATTTGCCTCAATTTGCTCCACCATGCAATCTGAAGCGGTGGGGACAAAGTCCTGATAAATCGGCGACCCCCAAGTGGTTCGAACGCCTGACACCGGCTCCAGATCTTTGACAGCAACTGGCATTCCGCACAACATTCCTCTTTGTTCAACAGGTTTCGTCATCAGAGTGTTGGCATGCTCCCGAGCACGTTCGAAGCACAGTGTTGGCAACGCGTTGACCGTCCCGTCTACTTTGTCAATTCGCTGCTCCAGAGCGTCGAGTAAATCAAACGGCGTTACCTCTTCTGCACGCAGTAATGCGACGATTTCACTGGCTGTTTTTTCGGTAAGAGACATAACTATGTGACCTGTATGGTGGGACGAATATTCTCATCTTAACCTCACTTTACATTATTAACACCCGCGTAAAGTCATCCCAGACGGGGAAGCCATTTATATACGTGAAAATCACCTATAAAGCGGCTACAAATGATCAACTTAATATGCTTCATCGTTTATATCCTGCATAGTGCAAGCACTTCGGACCGAGTAGCTTCAAGTGCGAAAAATCACTCAAGGAGTAGAGATCTATGATAGAAGTCAGCCGGAACCGCATCGGTATCCTTAACTTTTCTCTTGGTAATGGCCTCTGCGGCCAGACCATCTATAAGCGAGAGATTGATGGGTATTCATCAGGTGTGTGGTGGCCCGCAGCAACCACGTTAACCAGTACCTGGCGGCATATCCTAATGAACTCGGGTTTCTCGTTGCGCCAATGCGCAGTCTCTATACCGCAAGGCTTGGATATAAATCACTCAAGCCGTATTTCTTAATGGCTATAAAATCGTTAGCCACCTCGCAACTGTGACAAATTGATTCGATTTGCTGGAAAAGCGCAATATCTCCTATATGGTTGATAAACAGAAACCTTAATTTCTGGTACATGAAACCCGGAGCATTTTTCCCAATGTCAAATTCAAATAATCAATTCGATTTTCAACGCAGACGAATAGTACAAGGGGCCGTTCTTTCAACTGCAGCCTTGACCGTACCTGGTATGGCCAGTGCGATTTGTGGAGCAGGTGAACATGAACTTGCGCAATCTCAACCTTATCCTCAAAAAAAGCTTGATGAAAACCTAATGCTTACAAGTGAGGATGTTGCTATCGAGTTAGTGGAAACAGAACAATCTGTACGCAGTGGAAAACTGGCGCGAGTGACAATTACCAATACCAGTGGACATTCGATTAAATTAAATCACCTATCTCCTGGTGCAGTCTCTACTCAAAAAGGTGTGTACCAGCTTAACGCGACTTTGCAGAATAACCCTTTGGCGATACGATCAGGTGGGGTTTATCAATTTTGGCTAACGCCAGATGATGGTACTCAGGCATTGCTCTCTGGCAAGCCTAAATTACTTCCTGGGCAATCCGCCAGATCAACCACACTGGAAATATCTGTGATCACGAAATTGGAATCAGGTCGCTGGACAGGTACGCAACGAGTACAAGCATATATATCGTAGGTAAACGTGGCTTATTCAGCTCCAATAGATCTCAGTAAAAAGCGGGTACCTTGGTTAGAGCTGAGAATATTCTTCTGAATAGTTTGCAAAGAAAAAGCCATCCTGAAAGGGATGGCTTTTCTATTGGTTAATATCAATCTAACTAATTTCTGATTGTCTCCCAACTATCGCGAATCGTCCAATCTTGTCTACTCGAATATATTGAAAGAAGCGATTATCAAAAGACGCGATCAATGAACCATATATTCTTGCGGCGTATTCTCTGCAATGTAACGAGTGGCTTCCATAATGCTGGAGCGTATCGCTTTCTCCATTGGCGTGTTCGAATAGGTATTTAATCCACCGCCCAAAGCACCACCGCCAGTAAGTGCTGCAAGTGCACCGCCAAAGTTTTTGTCTGTTGCCTCAGTTTGAACGCTGGTGGCAGCCAGAATGTCTGACGTAGCTGCATCCATAATACGGATGTCCATCGACAGGGAGGATTTTTTAACACTTCCAGATACCGCACCAATCAGAGACGATGCTTTCTTTCCGAGTAGACCGGCGCTTATGCCGCCACTTTTACCAGAGGAGCCAGGGTCCCATCCTGTGATGTACGCTATTACCAGCAGGTCTGCACCTTTGACAGAACCTCGCTGTTTACCTGATTCATCGGTATAGCCATCTTCCTGTAGACCAACTTCAGACTTAAGACTGTCTATTCTGGCTCTTTCAAGAACACGATATCGATTACTCTGAACCAGGGCTGTTGTCAGCATAGCCTTCAGCGCATCGGTATGTGCTACCTGGTCTTCATGCGCGAATGAAAAGGAGTTACCCCCGATGCCAACAGTCGTTTTTGATGTATTCGTTTTCCATTCGAAATCTGAAACTGCGATGCGTGCCTTTGATCCTGAATAAGGCGGCAACAGTTCGCTCATGCCTCCACCGACCTTGCTGGTAACCGTGCTTTCCGGTTTAACCATTGAATCAAGGCACCCAGTGGCAAGCGTTATAGTAAGGATTGCAAGAGATGTAAGACGAGCTGTTTGTAGTTTGATCATTTGTATTGCTGTATATGGATTTATATTCTGAGGTTAGCAAATTTGCATTGAATGAACATCACCTGTTCAAGTGGGTAGGCTGTACTGAGGGCGCGGTAAAGCGGTTGCGTTAATACAAACGTTTATGTGGATAAAACAACTCTGGTTATTGATTGTAAAGTCAATCAACCATAGCTTAATTAACTATAAAATATAGAGTATGAATTACCAGACTCCGCCACCTGCTTTTTTGGAATAATGGATTTTAAATACGCTCAATGAAAGTGTGGCTTGTTCAGTTCCGTGAAGTGCAGTAGCGAAAAATGAAGGCTGCTGCTGATACTCAAAATGTTAAATTGATCAAAGTGCTGGAAGAAAAGGAATATAGCCAAAAGCGCTTTAAGGATGAATCACAACTACGGCAAAAACTAATTACCCATATTGCGTAAAATTATCATTAACGCGATAAATCACCTCGATAAATTACCTCGATGTATAAAAGTGGTTACTTGGCGTTCGAGTTGCTTTGAACGCTGTCGAAGTTTGGGTGTTAGACAGAGTACGAAGAAGTTGGATGCTAATCAATATTTACGCAGTAGAATTCCATCAGAAAGTTCATTAATGGTTTTTTGCCGGGCGGCTCATTCGACCTAAAAGTTGACAGTGTAGGTCAACAACCATGGCCATATCGTTGACGGTAGTATTACCAAGTATCGCGGAGCAATAGGCAGATAAGGAAAATGCTCTAGAATCAATTTCTCAGACCACTGCCAGTCAGTGTATATTCCTTAGCATTGGAATGTGCCAGGTTGGGAGAGATCTTCCGAGAGTCAAGATGACAGATGCAATGTATACAGACGGATTTTTTAAAGATCGGGTAGTGGTAGCTCTGGCTCGACTAGCGCTTGACAATGTGAAAAGCAATGTCATTGCGACTTTGGTAACCATCACAATAATTTTGCTAATGTTGACGCAGCAGGCACCAACGGCCTTTTTGGTTCTTTGGTACGTGGTGTTTCTCGTGCTGCTTGCTGCACGCTACTATCAGGCTAATTTGTTTGACGTTACAGAGCTATCAATAGATAACGTTTACAAGACTTTGCGTATTCTGGCCGTGCTTGTGTTTGTTTCGGGTTGCATGTGGGGCGTGCTCGGGCTTGTTTATGTCGACGTAGACAAGCCGGTTATCAGTGTTGTTATATTAATGATATACACAGGCCTGGTAGCGAATGCCTCTGCCACCATGGCAAGTGTTCTACCGCTTTATTTGTTTTTTGTGCTGCCAATTCTTATACCAACTGCATACAAATTCTATTCTTTTGGTGATCAACAGTCCTATTGGATTACTGTTTTGATCATGCTTTATCTTGTTGTCAGTTTTATCAATACCATGCGAATTCGTGCTGTCATGCGTCAATCGATTTTGCTTGGCTTTGAAAATCTGGACTTGGTAGAAAACCTTAGAGTCGAAAATAGTAAAACTGAATCTGCTCTTGAAAAAGCGGAGCAGGCCAATTTGGCTAAATCACGATTCTTCGCCGCTGCCAGTCACGATCTCAGACAACCGTTGCAGTCACTGAGCCTGTTCACAACCACGCTTGCCACCACACTTAAGACAAAGTCGCAGAAGAAAATCGTATCGCATATCGATAGTTCTGTACGTTCTCTTGAGGGATTGTTTAACGCCTTGTTGGACATATCCACGCTGGATGCAGGTACGCTTAAATTGCAGCGGCGACATTTTTATCTTAAACCTGTCATTGAAGAAGTAGCGGCCGGGTTTCATGAAATGACGTCAGGTAAGCAAATAACATTCAACGTAGATGTGGACGATCATGTCGTGCATTCTGATCCAATGTTGTTAAATAGAATATTACAAAACTTGATCGAAAACGCCTTCAGATACACGAAGGTTGGTAGCGTCACTATCACTACCAGGCTTGTCAACAACGAGGTGTCTGTATCGGTTGCTGACACCGGTGTCGGTATTCCTGAACAGAAACAAAATCGCATATTTGATGAGTTTGTGCAGTTAAATAATCCAGGGCGTGACAGAGATAAAGGGCTCGGGTTGGGCTTATCCATTGTGCATAGAATATGTAACCTTTTGAATATGCCATTAAGTGTTGAATCTGAAGAGGGTAAGGGCTCAGTATTTACCGTTGGTATTGAGTTGGGGGACAGCGCTCAAGTGGTTCAACAGGATGTCAGAAATAGTGTACTCCCTTCAATTCTGGAAGATATGTTTGTGCTGGTTATTGATGATGAAGAAGACATACTGTTTGCTATGGAGGGGTTGCTGGAAGTTTGGGGGTGCACGGTAATGGTTGCAAACTCTGGCAGGGAGGCTGTGCAGCAACTAATCGAGTTTGATTCGTGTCCAGATGCCGTGATTACTGACTTTCGACTAAAAGATAATGAAACTGGAGGCGAGGCACTTGAACTGATTCGCAAGCATTGTCAGGCAAAAGTGCCAGCGATTATAATAACTGGCGACATTGCACCAGACAGACTGTCGGAAATTGATAAGTTGAATCTGCCCGTGTTGCACAAGCCGTGCAATGCTGATCAGCTACAGCACTATTTGCGCTCCATTCTATCGTCTACAGCCTAATCGTTGAGTACCCCGCCGGTTTGCGGGCAGATGCGTGCTGTGGGTTGCGTCTCTGGGGCAATGGTCCCAGATATCAATAGAAAAAATAACCGTATTATCTTAATCCTTTTTTTGGAGAATAATGATGGCGCTTGAAGACACACTATGTTCATTGGTACCGTACTTTACGGTCCAGGAAGGAAAACTTGATGAATTCAAAGCAGTGGGTGCTCAGATGGTCGAGCGCACCAAATCTGAAAGTGATGTTGTCTACTATGGTTTCAGCTTCAGCGGCAATCGAGCGCATTGTCGTGAGGGCTACACCAGTGCCGCCGGCATTTTGAAGCACCTGGAAAATGTAGACGATTTGCTCAAACAGGCTTTGGCGATTGCAAGTCTTGATTTACTTGAGGTGCATGCTCCTGCATCAGAGATTGCCGCACTTCAAGAGCCATTAAGTGGTTTAAACCCGACGTATTTCACCATGGAAACTGGCTTCCGTCGATAATGGCTGTCTAGTCTTCTTCACCATCACCTGCCGGCCCACTGATTACGGTGGGACCACGGCGGTGACATTAGTGTTCGGGCCGCAACTGTGCCAGCTATCACCTGCGCAAAATAAGCCACCAGCGTCCAATGTTAACAAGATCAGCGAGCGCTCGGGCAAAGTAGGTATAGGCTGCCGCCTTGAGTACCGATTGAACTGCCGGCAAATCTGCTTCATCAACGTATTCACCTTTAGTGAGAATCGGAAGTGCTTTACCAAAACTGGCATCCCATTCTTCAGGTAGTACGATCAAGTACATCAGTGCGCCAATCAGCTGTAGCAATAGGCTCAAAGCAACAAACATAAACATGGCCGATGGTGAGCGCAGTAAAATTCCGACGAACGGTAGCATACCTATCATTAGCACACCGGCTTGCTTGAATCGTGTCGCGATGGGTAGATACTTGATACGCAAAACCGAAATGACTTCATTGCGACCAAATTGAATGGCGTGACCGACTTCGTGGGTGGCAATTGCAACAGCGGTGAGTGACTTACCGTTATGCACGCTAGGGCTAAGCCTGATGCATTTGTCAGCACTGTCGTAGTGGTCTGTGCCCTCTTGTGTTTCCTCTATGGCGACGTCATTCAACTCGTATTGTTTAAGCAGGTGCGCAGCCAATTCGCCACCAGTGCCAGGAATATCGTCACGCTGCGATGCGTGTTTGCGAATGACACTGCGTACCCACATACTTGGCAAAAGTGCCAGTATTAGTAGTACAGCGGTGAGAACAAGAAAATGCATGGTAAAAATAGTTTACTGTAATTTGCTCGGATACATAAAATACGAGGTGCTGGGCCCTACAGATCGGCATGGGTTATTATCCAACCATAGCTATTTTTCGGAATGTCTGCATGTCAACACCGGTGATCGACTTTATCCATGATCTTAAATGGGCTGATGCGCCAGCCAATGTACAAGCGGCTGCGCGCCTGGCCATGTTAGATCTGTTGGGAGTGGCAGCCAGTGGGACTGCAACTACGCTGTCAGAAATAATCAGGCAACACGCGTTTGAGCATTTCGCCCCCCGACCGAGTCCAGGCTTTGAGGGCTGTCGAATGATGTTCGATGGTAGACGTTGCAGCGTGCCGGGCGCTGTGCTCGCCGGTGGAATGCAAATTGACTCGGTCGATGCGCACGATGGCCATAAACTCACCAAGGGGCATGTTGGTTGTGGGGTGCTACCTACCGCTCTTGCATTCAGTGAAATGGAGTCGGAAATTTCTGAAAGTGACTTGATGGGTCATTTGTTGATGGCTTACGAGATCGGCGCGCGTGCCGGTATCGCTTTGCATCATAGCGCGACCGACTATCATACATCTGGAGCCTGGATTGCACTTGCGGCGGCCGGTATCGGTGCTCGATCGATGAATCTGACGGCTGCACAAACACGTGAAGCCTTGGGAATAGCCGAATACCACGGACCGCGCTCTCAAATGATGCGCTGTATAGATTACCCAACCATGCTCAAGGACGGTTCGGGATGGGGAGCTATGGCTGGTGCGTCAGCGAGTCTGCTGGCGCGTGAGGGTTTCACTGGTTCGCCAGCACTAACAATTGAGAGTGATGAAGTGCAATCTATCTGGGCAGACCTTGGAACACACTGGACCATGCTCGAACATTATATTAAAGCTTTTCCAGTGTGTCGCTGGGCGCAGCCTGCCATTGCAGGCGTACTTAAACTTCACGAGCAACACAATTTTGATCACACAAACATTACACGGTTTGAAATTGGCACTTTTCACGAATCAAAAAGGCTGGCTACCAGTATGCCAGCAGATACAGAGCAAGCGCAGTACAGTTTGCCGTTTCCAACAGCGGTAGCGACAGTGTATAAAGATGTGTCTGTTTCCCATATCAATGGAGATGGGTTAATTGATCAAGATGTGTTGCGTATAAGTCAGCTAATCCAGATTGTTGAAGTAGACGCTTACAACGGGCCATTTCCAGCTAATCGCATCAGTCATGTTGTTATTGAACTCGATGATGGTCGAGTGTTGGAATCGGGTCCAGTTGAGGCCGCTGGCGATCCTGAAGCACCGTTTAGTTCGGAGCAGGTTGAGGCAAAATTCATGCGTTTCGCTTCTCCTGTTTTAAGTGAGTTTGGTGCTGTTGCCTTGTCAGATGCAATACGCGATATTGGTGACAAGCCATCGCTGAGTACCTTGAATGCGTTGATTTACAGAGCTTAATTCTAGATATAACGCAAGTGTTCGACGAATTCTTCGGTCAGTGAGTTGTTTTGTGGCATCTTGTTTCGCCGTTTGTAGATTCTTACGGCGTGCATGGTTTTGCTGCCAGGGATTCCATCGATTGCGCCGTAGTACAACCCCAGTACCGTCATGGATTCCTGCACCAGCATGATATCGCTGGTAGAAGCGGTCGGTGGAGAGCCCTTTTCATTAACAGTAGGTTTCATGTCGGTCGATCTAATTGCGGTTGGCGCTGAGGAAAGTGTAAACCACTTTGCAGCTGCATTTCATCACCTGATTTACGCAGTTTTGCGGGCAATCCATTTATGCGCAAATTTGATCAGGCATTGCAGCCTAAATGCTTGAATGTTGGCACGCCTTGAAGCTGACTTAATTGGGCGTGTATGGGTAAAATGGGCGTTACGTTTCGACAAGCCCTAAAAAAACAACATGACTAACTACATACATGACTGACTACATAAAAGAGCTGCAGTGGCGCGGCATGCTCCACGATGTAATGCCCGGTGCGCAAGAACATTTGCTCGAGTCGGTGCGTAGTGCATATGTTGGTTTTGATCCCACCGCAGACTCACTGCACATTGGAAATCTGGTTACAATAATGCTGCTGGCACATTTCCAGCGATGTGGTCACAAGCCTGTTGCGTTGGTTGGAGGCGCAACCGGTATGATCGGCGATCCATCAGGTAGGTCAACTGAACGCAACTTGTTGGATGAAGCTACACTGCGCCATAATCAAAATGCCATTCAAAAACAGTTAGAGCAGTTTTTAGATTTTGACTCATCCAGTGATAATGCAGCTGTTATGGTTAACAACTACGATTGGATGAAGTCTTTCTCGTTTCTTGACTTCATCCGTGATGTAGGCAAGCACATCACTGTGAGTTACATGATGGCAAAAGACTCGGTCAAAAACCGCATAACGGTTGATGCCGCAGAAGATGTTTCCGGCGGTGGCTCAGAAGGGATGAGCTTCACCGAATTTACCTACCAACTTGTACAGGGGTACGACTTCTTACACTTGTACAAACAGAAAAATTGTACCCTGCAAATGGGAGGAAGCGATCAGTGGGGCAACATAACCACTGGGACAGAACTCATCAGGCGCATGGCCGGTGGTAAAGCCTTCGCAATAACTTGTCCTTTAATTACAAAAGCCGATGGTACTAAATTTGGCAAATCTGCCGGCGGGGCTGTCTGGCTCGATGCTGCGCGCACGTCTGCATACAAGTTTTATCAGTACTGGCTGAACTCAAGCGATGAAGATTCAGAAAAATACATTCGAATTTTTACATTCTTGAGTAAAACTGAAATAGACGCGCTTATAACCGAGCATGACGAGGCCCGGCACTTACGCATTCTGCAAAAGAAACTTGCCGATGAGATAACCACCATGGTGCATTCGCCTAAGGCCTTGGAAAAAGCCAAACACGCAAGTTCCATTTTATTTGGTCAGGCGACTTCAGATGATTTGAAAACACTTGACGAACAAACATTTCTGGATGTGTTTGACGGCGTTCCCCAGGCCGAAGTTTCAGTTGCAAGTATTGAAGCCGGGCTCGATATTGTAGCGGCATTAGCAACCGACACAGGATTTTTGAAATCCAATGGTGAAGCCCGCCGAGCACTTAAAGAGAACTCAGTAGCCGTTAACAAGGTTAAAGTGAGTGAGGAACATAAAATTTTAGCTACTGATATGATCAACGAAAAATTTGTATTGCTGCAACGTGGAAAGAAAAACTACTTCATTCTTAAAGTTGTATAACTATTTTGAAGTTGGCAATCAGTCGACGCTTTATTACTGATTTATTGGTGATCTTTTCACTGATGATCAATGCCATGTCGATATATTGGCGACTGAATGAGTTGCCAGTCAAGCTGCAGTCAACACCTTCACATTGCGTCGATTAAATATGCTGGTGAAACTTGAAGCCAAATATGCTGTCTCTACAGATCTACTGTTGCTGAGATTGTTAACTTATTCGGTAGCTGTAGATCAGATGTGGTGACCGTGCAGGAGTTAGTAAAAAAAAGTTAAATTGCTAAACATAATGGATAGTATTAGTGTTTTGACTAATAGGGTCAGAATTTATTTCCGCTAAACTGCTAATGTGATGTATTTTGAGCGCTTAGAGATCGTATGCGTTACCGTAGTGCGATTGCCCTTGAATATGGATAAAAACCGGTGATGGTATCAGCAATAGTTTGTCATTCTGGCCATGTTTAGTAAAGATCACGGACAAGAAAAGTAAGTATACCAACAGCCGTAATTACAGTCGTCAAATACAGTCGTCAATGATGAGGTACTGGAGATGAATTCTGTGAAGTATCTAGTTAAATATTTTCCTTTATGTGTTGGTGTTCTGGTCATTACCGCCATTACCGCCATTACCGGATGTGTTGCCGTCAAGCCAACAGAGCCTGTTGGTGTCAATCGAGCAGAAGCAGTAGTCGCTCGAGACTTTGTCAGTATCATGTTGCAAATCGAAGAACTCTCTCCAACGTCAACGGTTATAAGTTTTGGCCCGGAACAGGGCAACCCATCTGAAATAGATGCGCGATCGATCAAAACTGATAACGCATTTGGCAGGGCGTTGAGATCAGCCGTAGCAAACAGTGGTTATACTGTAATGGAAACGCTGGATACTCCTAACAGCGACAATTACGTCAGTTATTCTATCGCTGAGTTCGGTGATGCAGTGGACGGAACCACCTATACCTACGACGTATCCGTGGGTGAAATTGACTTTCGCCGAGTATATAAGCTGTCCGACAATGGAGAAATAGAGCCATTTAAGGCCATGCTAGTCAGGGGTGCAGATGCCAGTCATCTAGAAACTGATGACTCGATCTTTGCTCGCTCTGACAACGACAGAAAATCATCCGCCAGCGGCGGAGAATCATTAGCTCATAATTCAACGACCAATCCAGCAGCTGAGGTTGCCGTTGCGGAACCTGACCGAGCACTTAGTCAGTTACTTGATTCTTACCAGTCTGCCCAGTCTGCTGATGAGCTTTCTGACAGCGTCTCAAGTAATGAAGTGGTAACTAATCAGCAATCTACCGTACCATTACTTGAGCGTCCAGTGGCAGTAGCGGCTCCGATAATCTCTGAATTACAAGAAAGTGGCGCCTATGTCAGCTCCACCGCAAAAACCGGAACAGTTGCCCAATCACTTATTGGTGCTGATGCAACCACTGGTTTTAAGACAATTAGAAAAAAAAACATCGCTGTTACAGGCCAGTCTAATTATGAGAGTTTATTGGCTGACAAAAAGGATGTAGTTGAAGAGGTTCTGATTTTTGGTGACGATTCTTACGTTCTCGGTGTGAGAAATAAAAAAATTCTTGGCGATATGATGTCAGAGTTTAACCCTGTTACAGATGTAGTGTCAGTCGTCGGGTGTTCGACTGGTATCACAAAAATTGTAAATGGCAATGCCGCGTTGGCGATTGGCCGCGCTAATCGAGTGAAGGAGGCCTTGATGTATAGCGGTATACCGCACGATAAAATATTCGACGAAGGTTGTTGGTCGCCGCAAGCCAACAGCACGCCTTTCCCAAATCGAGGTGTTGTTGTAACTGTTAAGCGTAATACTGGCGAAAGCTAATAAGCTAACCAGTCAGCCTGGTCTGTATCTCAGGTACGTAAAGCCGCTTAAAAGCCACTTAAGAGGGCAATTATCAGGCAGTGCAGTTATAGGACAACCAGCTAAGCGCCCTTGTAACCGGCTATATCCATAGTACCTCTTGCCTACCCCAACGCCCATATTGTTGCAATTTCGCCCCTGTCAAGCCTGCCTCGCTTTTAATTAGCTTTGCATGCGAAATCAACGAATGTTAGCCCCCTGATGCAACCAGGAGTGGTACACCTCCTCGCGAAATGAGTGCAATTGCTTGCGATTGGGTCGATAAAATTATATTTGACCGTTTAAACAAGAATTGCTTTAATCAGGAGGCGCAAATAATTTTTGGAATACGGATATGCAGAGCGAGCTTATTCAGAAACTCTCTACCGATCTTCATGAGCCACTGAGTAAGCATGAGGCTTTGGTGGAATCCGATCGTTGTTATTTTTGTCATGATGCTCCCTGCGTTACCGCCTGTCCTACCGGAATCGACATTCCGCTTTTTATTCGCCAGATCAATAGCGGCAACCCGCACGGCTCTGCGAAAACCATTTTCGATGAGAATATTTTTGGCGGCATGTGCGCGCGAGTTTGCCCGACCGAAACGCTGTGCGAACAGGTTTGTGTCAGAAATTCAGCTGAGGAGCGACCTGTAAAAATCGGTGAGTTACAACGCTATGCAACCGATACGTTAATGCAAACCGGCAGTCAACCGTATCAGCCGGCACGTTCGACCAAGTTGCGAGTAGCGGTAGTTGGGGCAGGACCAGCAGGGCTTTCCTGCGCACATCGGCTTGCGCTTAAAGGCCACAGCGTAACCGTATTCGATGCCTTGCCAAAATCAGGTGGCCTCAACGAGTATGGGATTGCTGCTTACAAAACCGTTGACAACTTTGCACAGCGCGAGGTCGAATACATTTTGTCGATAGGCGGTATCGATGTGCATCATAATCAGGTGCTGGGAAAAGATTATACTTTATCGTCATTGAAATCTGATTTTGCAGCAGTGTTCGTTGGTATTGGTCTTGGTGACGTTAACGATACCGGTTTGAGTGTTGCTGGATTGAATCAAGTGGAGAATGCAGTAGATTTTATTGCGCGCCTGCGACAAAAGCAGAATAAAAGTGAGCTCTCTGTGAGTCGTCGTGTTGTGGTTATCGGCGGCGGTATGACTGCTATTGATGCGGCTGTACAATCCAGGCTGCTGGGAGCAGAAGATGTAGCGGTTGTGTACCGCCGTGCTCAAGCTCAAATGAACGCAAGTCAGCATGAGCAAGAGCTAGCGCAAACCAATGGTGTGCTCATCAAAACTCAGCTACAGCCCAAGCGCATTGTCAGCGAAGCAGGTGTTATTCAAGGAGTCGAATTCGAATATACACAAGTGCATGAAAAAGCGTTAACAGGTACTGGCGAAACTATTACAATTCCTTGCGATTCTGTGTTGCTGGCCATTGGTCAGACATTGGCAGAGCAGGCATTGCAAAACGCGTTAACGCTGGAGTCGAATCGAATTAAAGTTGATGAACAGCAACGCAGTAGCGATGATAAAATCTGGGCTGGTGGAGACTGCGCCAGCAATGGAGAAGATCTCACTGTTGCAGCAGTACAAGCGGGAAAACTTGCTGCCGAATCAATCCACCTAGCTCTATCACGTTAACCGCGTTGCCACGAGTACAGACATATGGTTGATCTAACGTCGAATTTTCTGGGCATTCATTCGCCTAATCCGTTCTGGTTGGCATCAGCTCCGCCGACTGATAAGGAAACCAACGTGGTTCGTGCCTTTGAGGCAGGATGGGGCGGTGTGGTTTGGAAAACCCTCGGTGAAGATCCGCATATTGTGAATGTAAATGGTCCACGTTATGGTGCTATTTATTCTTCTGACCGCACACTGATCGGTTTTAACAACATTGAACTGATTACAGACCGACCATTGCAAACTAATCTTGATGAGATCAAGCGCGTCAAACGAGACTGGCCTGATCGTGCAATGGTGGTCTCTTTGATGGTGCCTTGTGAAGAGAGCAATTGGAAGAACATTGTCCGACAGGTTGAGGACACCGGTGCTGATGGGTTGGAGCTTAATTTTGGTTGCCCGCACGGTATGTCGGAACGGGGCATGGGATCGGCGGTTGGTCAGGTACCAGAATACATTGAGATGGTTACTGCCTGGTGTAAGCAGTATTCATCCTTGCCTGTAATTGTCAAACTAACACCAAATATAACCGATATCAGACTGCCAGCAAGAGCAGCCCATAATGCTGGTGCCGATGCGGTATCGCTCATCAATACCGTCAGTTCAATCATCAGTGTGAATTTGGACACCATGTCGCCCGAGCCCTCTATTGATGGCTGGGGTTCGCACGGAGGTTACTGCGGGCCAGCTGTTAAACCCATAGCGCTGAACATGGTCGCCGAAATTGCCCGAGATCCTGCAACGGCTGAATTGCCGATTTCAGGTATTGGTGGAATCACGACCTGGCGCGATGCAGCTGAGTTCATGTCGTTAGGTGCACAGAATGTGCAAGTGTGCACAGCAGCAATGACCTACGGTTTTAAAATTATCGACGAACTTACCACCGGTTTGTCCAACTGGATGGAAACTGCCGGTTATAGCAAGTTGGATGAATTTATTGGTCGAGCAGTGCCCAATGTAAAAGACTGGCAGAACCTGAATCTGAACTACATTGCCAAGGCGAAAATAAATCAAGATCTCTGTGTTTCGTGTGGCCGATGTCATGTAGTTTGCGAAGATACTTCTCACCAGGCTATCACTGCGACTGTTAATGGTAGTCGACGGTTTGAAGTAATCGATGAAGAATGTGTTGGATGCAACTTATGCGTCAGTGTTTGTCCGATCGACAGTTGCATCACCATGGAACAACAAACCAGTGGCACTGATGCGCGAACGGGTAAGCCTATTAACTCCAGCTATGAGAACTGGACTACGCACCCCAACAACCCGACAAACTCAAACTAGTGTGGTCAGCTTAAGAGGGTGGTTGTAAGCCAGTGATCAGTAATTGGTTTAACGTGCGCTCAGCGTCGCTGAATAGTTTGTCTGAGCTATGGTCATGCAGTGCGTCAATTTGTGGCATGAAATCGGCGTAGTGCTGAGTAGTGGACCAAATAAAAAATATCAAATGCAGCGGTTCAACTGGCGCCAATAAACCTTGGTCAATCCATCGCTGGATGATAGTGCATTTATGGTCCACCAATGGACGCAATTCGTTTTGAAGATACGAACCTATCATCGGTGCGCCACTGAGGACCTCATTAGCGAACAATTTGGACTCATCTGGCGCTTCTCGCGACATTTGCAGCTTTTCCGAAGCATAGCGCCACAGTTCTTCTTGAGGGTCACCAGTCGGATTGAGCGCTTGCAACGGTGTAAGCCAATCTTCAATGATTCTTGTAAGCACGGCAACGTACATGTCTTGCTTTCGGCGAAAGTAATACAGAATATTGGCTTTTGACATGCCCGCAATTGCTGCTATCTGATCAACAGTGGAGCCTCTGAAGCCGTGAGCAGCAAACACCTCCAGCGCTGCGTCTAGTATACGTTGCCTGTTTTCAGCCTGGATGCGAGTTGTTTTTTTCACGCCGATACTGTCAGTTATGGTTTTGGTGCTCTTTATTGTTGCTTGTTGACCAAGCAGTTAAGTTACGATAGCGTGATTCACGGCAGCTGTCGAGCTGATACGGCCCTAAATTAGTTGGAGAACAGAAATTTGTCGGTCACCAGCTATATGAAATTAAACTGTGACAGGCTGTGGGATTCGATAAATCAGATGGCTAAAATTGGCCCCGGAGTCGCTGGTGGCAGTAGTGACAATAAATAAAGGAGAAATACTATGTCAACGGTAATCAAAGGCGGCACGGTCGTCAATGCAGATCGCAGTTTCACAGCTGATGTGGTTGTGGAGAATGGCACCATTACCGACGTTGGTAATAATCTATCGGGCGATACCACTCTGGATGCATCAGGTTGTTATGTCATGCCAGGCGGTATCGACCCCCACACTCACCTCGAAATGCCGTTTATGGGCACCTACTCAAGTGACGATTTCGAATCGGGCACACGTGCAGCGCTCTCTGGCGGTACCACCATGGTAGTCGATTTTTGTCTGCCGGCTCCAGGGCAATCGTTACTTGAAGCTCGGCAAATGTGGGATAACAAAACGGCCAAAGCCTCTTGTGATTTTTCCTTTCATATGGCAATTACCTGGTGGGGCGAACAGGTGTTCAATGAAATGGCGACTGTTGTAGACAGTGGTATTAACACCTTCAAGCATTTTCTTGCCTACAAAGGCGCCTTGATGGTTAACGACGATGAAATGTACTCGTCATTCAAACGCTGTGCGGCACTGGGTGCCATGCCTTTGGTGCACGCCGAGAATGGTGATGTAGTAGCGCAGCTTCAACAAAGTTTGATGGAAGACGGCAACAGCGGACCCGAAGCACATGCCTATTCTCGACCAACACAAGTTGAAGGTGAGGCCTCGAATCGAGCAATTATGATCGCCGATATGGCAGGCGTGCCTCTCTACATTGTGCATGTGTCCTGTGAAGAGGCCCATGAAGCCATTCGTCGAGCGAGACAAAACGGCAAGCGTGTCTTTGGCGAGCCGCTTATTCAACATTTGACTCTGGACGAGTCCGAATATGCAAACAGCGATTGGGACCATGCGGCACGACGGGTCATGTCTCCGCCGTTTCGAAACAAAGCACATCAAGATTCACTGTGGGCAGGTCTTGCGGCGGGTTCCCTGCAAGTGGTTGCAACCGATCATTGTGCATTCACCACAGAGCAAAAGCGTTTTGGGCTTGGTGATTTTACAAAAATTCCGAATGGTACAGGTGGCCTTGAGGATCGGATGCCAGTGTTATGGAGTAGAGGTGTTAGCACTGGTCGGCTTACCATGAATGAATTCGTTGCTGTTACTTCCACGAACATTGCTCGTATATTGAATGCATATCCGAAAAAAGGTGTAGTCATGGAAGGCGCAGACGCTGATATTGTTGTTTGGGATCCGGCGCGTTCTAAAACTATCTCAGCAGACAAGCAACAATCCGCTATCGATTACAATGTATTTGAAGGCTTCGAAGTCACCGGTTTGCCACGCTTCACACTAACGCGAGGTCAGGTTGCCGTTACCGAAGACACCATGAATACGCAGGAAGGGCATGGAAAGTTTGTGCCTCGTGACGCCTACCCGGCTGTCAACAAGGCTTTATCCAAGTGGAAAGCCTTGAGTGACCCGCAACCGATCAAGCGCGACCCCTCCAAGATGCCAGCTGGGGTTTAACCAGGGCGTGTCATCAATTACACGCCCTGTCGTGAATGAAGCGGCAATTAGTACACCTGAATCAGTTATCGGTATCAAGAATCTATCGCTGACATTTAACACCAGCGATGGACCCGTGTTTGCGCTTAACGACATTAATCTGGACATAGAGCGCGGCGATTTTGTTTCATTTATTGGACCATCTGGTTGCGGCAAAACCACGCTGCTGCGCGTAATAGCCGATCTTGAAAAAGCAACGGAAGGAGATATATCGGTTAATGGCGTATCTCCCGAACAAGCTCGAACGCAGCGCGCTTATGGTTACGTGTTTCAGGCTGCTTCGTTATACCCATGGCGAACCATTGCTAAAAATGTTGCGTTGCCGCTAGAGATTATGGGACTGAACTCGGCAATGCGCCGCGAACGCATCAAGAAAAACCTTGAATTGGTAAATTTGACTGGTTTTGAAAACAAGTATCCGTGGCAGCTCTCAGGTGGGATGCAGCAACGCGCATCGATCGCTCGAGCATTGGCAGTTGAGCCTGATTTGTTGTTAATGGATGAACCGTTTGGTGCGCTGGATGAAATTGTTCGTGATCATTTGAACGAGCAGTTGTTAACACTTTGGGCCAAGACCAATAAAACCGTGGTGTTCGTGACCCACTCTATTCCTGAAGCCGTATATTTATCCACTCATATTGTTGTTATGTCGCCTCGGCCCGGACAAATACAAGAGCTGATCAAAAGCGATCTGCCACGGACTCGCAATCTGGATATACGCGAGACGCCTGAGTTTCTTAGCCTGGCTAACCGCGTTCGTGATGGCCTTAGAGCTGGTCACAGCTATAACGACCAATGAAGCTCAATGAACACTAAAACACTGCGCGATTCAATTATTCCAGTGGTTGTTGTGCTATGCGCGATATTGGTGTGCTGGTATATTGCGGCCGCTGTGCTCAACACACCCTGGCAGCGCGATAAATTCGAGCGGGCGGATAACACCGACTACAGCATAATAGAATTGCTTGCGGGCACCATGTCTCAAGAGCGCCCTGTTTTGCCATCCCCTCATCAGGTTGCGCAGGAAGTGTACAACACGACAGTAAAGAAAAAAGTTACCTCAAAGCGCAGTTTACTATTTCATTCAGGAGTAACTTTGTCGTCGGCTTTGCTTGGCTTTGTAATGGGTACGCTTCTGGGTATCCTATTGGCAGTGGCGATTGTTTATAACAGGGCGTTGAATAAGAGTCTGATGCCCTGGATTATTGCATCACAAACCATTCCGATTCTCGCTCTGGCTCCGATGATCATCGTTGTGTTAAATGCGGTTGGTGTCCAGGGCCTGCTACCTAAGGCATTTATCTCGATGTACCTGAGTTTTTTTCCGATTGTTGTGGGTATGGTAAAGGGGCTAAATTCACCTGATACCAGTCATACAGACTTAATGCATACCTTTAATGCCTCTGCTGCGCAAACATTTTGGAAACTTCGATTACCTACTTCTTTACCCTATTTGTTCACCAGCATGAAGGTGGCAGTGGCAATCTCTATGGTAGGTGCCATTGTGGCAGAACTACCCACTGGTGCGGTTGCCGGTCTTGGTGCGCGATTACTGGCAGGCTCTTACTATGGGCAGACAATACAAATATGGTCTGCGCTGGTAATGGCATCCATACTCGCAGCTTTGTTGGTTATGAGTATCGGTTTGGTCGGAAAATTAGTTAATCGGCGCATGGGTCTTGTGCAGCATGGATAGCATTGGTAGAGAAGTTTCGCCATCGCGTTACCTTCAATGGAGTAGTATGATCCAGCGCACGCTGCAACGATCGGCACTGGTTTCAGCTGGCCTGGCGCTAGTTATGTTGCTTGTGTCAATGGCTCAAGGCGCATCCAGTGGAGCGATTTTGTTGGCTGCGGTGTTGTTAGTGGCTGGCAACCATGCAGCCACGGTAAAAGCCTCAGATCATGTACAAAGTGCGGCTCTGTTCGGGTTTATATCAACCGTTTGTGCCGTACTAATTTATTATCAGCTAGACTCATCCCTGTCAGATTCTCAAAAGCTTAGTGGTGCTGCGAAAGCAGGTTTTTGGTTGGTTGTTATTTCAGCATGGCTAACCGCGTGGCTGTGTGTAGATCACCTCACTTCAATAAAAACACTATCGCGTTTTGGTAATAGCTTTTTATCACTGCTAACGCCGATTATATTTGGAATTTGGCTGCTATTACTTTGGGAGTTTATTACCCGAGGAGCTGGTATTCCTCAGGTGTTGTTGCCAGCGCCCAGCGCAATTGGTCACAGGTTCGCTAATTCAATACCAATATTGATAGCCGATTTTAAACAAACCTTTCTCAAGGCCGTACTCATTGGTTATGCAATCGGTTGTATCGCAGGTTTTCTGGTTGCCATAGCGATTGATCGCTCGCCATTTCTACAGCGCGGATTATTGCCAATAGGCAACCTTGCTTCGGCCCTGCCTATCGTTGGCGTAGCACCCATCATGGTGATGTGGTTCGGATTCGATTGGCCTTCTAAAGCTGCAGTGGTTGTGGTGATGACTTTTTTTCCGATGCTGGTCAATACCGTATCGGGATTGTCGTCAGCCAGTAGCATGCAACACGATTTGATGCGAACCTATGCAGCCAGCTACTGGCAGACTTTACTTAAAATGCGACTTCCAGAAGCATTGCCTTTTATATTTAACGCACTCAAAATCAACTCAACGCTTGCACTCATCGGTGCAATTGTCGCAGAATTCTTTGGTACGCCCATAGTTGGTATGGGCTTTCGGATTTCCACGGAAGTGGGACGCATGAATGTTGATATGGTGTGGGCAGAAATTGCAGTAGCAGCTATGGCGGGGTCTTTGTTCTATGCCCTGTTATCGCTGATCGAACGTGCGCTGACTTTCTGGCATCCGTCAATGAGGGCGTAAGGTTTTAGAACGTAGGGTTTAAGAACGTAGCGTTTATCGGTGATCCGTAAGGTTCACTATTCCAGAAGTTCAAAACAGGAGAGTGAAGAATGGTTAGAAAATGGTTATTGTCAGGTGCGCTGGCACTGGGCGGGATAACAATGGGTGCGATCAGCAGCGTTGCACTAGCAGCGGATGATGTCACCATTCAATTAAAGTGGGTTACACAAGCGCAATTTGCAGGATACTATGTGGCGCAAGAAAAAGGCTTTTACGAGGAAGCTGATCTCAACGTCACTATAAAACCCGGTGGGCCGGATATAGCACCGCCGCAGGTTATAGCTGGTGGCGGTGCCGATGTGGTTGTGGACTGGATGCCATCGGCGTTGGCGAGTCGTGAGAAAGGCGTGCCGCTTGTGAACATTGCACAGCCTTTC
>CAYTJF010000064.1:10728-23950 GCA_964437945.1 uncultured Granulosicoccaceae bacterium | reverse complement strand
CTCTACGATCGCTAAGCATCTGTGCTGCCAACCCTGCGCCAATCCCGCACAACGATGCAACAATTAATCCCAACTGATGTGGTAGCTCATGAAACCATAACGCAGTTGCACCAGCTACTATGGCGCAAAGCAACATCGGCCATTGTTTGATTAATGGGACAACAATACCAATGAAGGTCACCACCATGGCAAATTCCAGCCCAAGTTCACCTACACCTTGTAGCCGCTGACCAGCAACAATGCCTGCAATGGTCCACAGTTGCCAATTCACATACATTAACAAGGCCCCGCCCGAATAGAACCAATGTTTGTTTGGCGAGTCATCTGCCTTTTCAAACCGCGCAATTACCGCTGCATAACTTTCATCGGTTAACACGAACGCCATTGGCGCTAACCACCGATGCGAAAGATGGCGCATGTACGGCCCCAGAGATGCTGCATACAGTGCATGACGCAAATTAACAACGAAGGTGGTCAAGACAATGACTCCCAGGCTGGCGCCCTGCCCAACCAGTCCCGCTGCTACAAATTGCGAAGAACCTGCAAACACAATCAAACTCAAGCCCATCACTGCCCATGGCGCCATACCCACTGAGATGGCCAGCGCACCAAATAACATACCAAATGGCGTTGCACCAACAACCAGGGGCAGGATCGCTCTTGCACCAGAAAAAAACTCACGCTTGCGGCTGTGTGATGGATCGGATAAACGGGGAATTTCGGATTTCACGCAAATTCATTGGTGTTCGAGAAAAACCGATTGTAGCGTTAAGCTTAGGCTTACGAAAGCAAGTGTGGTGTAATAAGCAAACGACACAATCAGATTCGGTCGGGGCGGCCTTCCGCAAATCACCTCTCCTGCGTTACCGTTCTTGCCAAAATGACCTATATTGGCTGCGTACCCTAAAGGGCATAAAAACGGTGCCTTGTTGAGGCAATTTTACGCAAGGCCGCCCCGAACAATCAGCTTTGCGCCGTTTACTTGTTACACCACACTAATCCGGCCAGTCCAGCTCACAGGCTCGCCATAAATACCAACTTGCCACAGATCGATACGGCGCCCATTTTTCGCCGGCTTCAATGAGTTCAGCAGCCGTCGGTAGTGCAGGTGTTGCATAGGCAAAGTGATAACCTTTACGAACCCCAAGATCGTCTACAGGCAATACGTCTGGCCTGCCAAGTTTAAAAATCAGCATCATTTGTACCGTCCAGCGTCCAATACCTCGAACCTCACACAGGCGCTCGATAATCACTTCATTTGCCTCTTCTTGCAGCACCGAAAGCTCGGGTACGGTACCATCTAGCCGTCGAGCTGCCAGGTCCTTCACTGCCAGAACTTTCGCCTTTGAAAGACCGGCCGCGAGCAGCATGTCATCATCCATTTTCAGTAGCGCACGTGGCTGGATTTGCTTGCCAAACAAGGCGGTAACCCGCGTATGAATAGCGGTGGCAGCCTTGATGGACAATTGCTGGTGAACAATCGCACGCAAAAGCGCTTCGAATGGACTGAGTTCGAATTCAGTTTCCATTCTAAACGGCCCAACGCGTTTGATTAAGTGCGCCATGACCGGGTCCGCATTTTTGATACGTCGACGCGCGGTTTCCGGCTTATATTGCAACGACATCGATATACAGGAGCAAAAGTTTCGTGCATCGTAGCGTTTTTTTAGGCGTAGCGCACATCAACCAAAGCTTTAACGTGCAAGATAGCAATAAAATAACGAACCAGAATCAAAGCGTTCGAGCAATTTAACAAACTAAGGTAATTAGCTTAACTTTGAGTACACCAATCGATAAGAACCGCGATTCTTTATTCGCTCAACCTCTGGGCGCTGTAAGCGAATTTCAGTTTGACCAAAGCGTTGCCGATGTATTTCCCGACATGTTGAAACGATCCATACCCGGGTATCAGGCAATTATTTCGCAGTCAGGTTTGCTTGCTGCGCGCTACGTTCAAAGTGGTACAAACCTCTACGATCTCGGTTGTTCTCTCGGAGCAACCAGTTTGGCTATGCATCACGCGTTATGCGAATCTGCGCGCAATAACCATTTACAATCGCGGGGTTGTTGTATTCATGGCATTGATAATTCATCGGCGATGATAAACAAGGCTTCAGACGTCATTGCATCTCAGATCAGTCAGTCAACTAATCCGCAATTTCAAGTGCCCATTCAGTTGCATAACGAAGATATGCAAAACGCTGAACTACAAAACGCATCCGTTGTGGCGATGAATTTTACCCTGCAGTTTGTTGCGCCAGCCGAGCGTAACGACATGATGCAATCGATCGCTGACAGTTTGAATACTGGCGGTGTGCTTATCTTGTCCGAGAAGGTGACGTTTGATGATCCGCAGCTTAGCCGCATGCATATAGAGATGTACCACAATTTCAAACGCGCTAACGGCTATTCCGATCTTGAGATAAGCCAAAAGAGAAACGCTCTGGAAAACGTACTTGTGCCCGATACTCTGGAGACACATGCACAAAGACTAAAATCTGCTGGGTTCGAAAGCTCGAGTGTTTGGTTCCAGTGTTTTAATTTCGCTTCTCTAATTGCTATAAAACAGTGACTGCCAACACCGTGCTTTTTAGTGTGAAAAAGCCATGAGCGATATCGCTCAAAACCAGCGTTTTATTTTCGACGAGGACGGTTTACGCGCCAAGCTTGAAGGCACCGAACTTGAAGATTGGGCCGATGCGCTAATTACTGCTGTGAGTGATCGGCAATTGCACCACGGTGATTTACCACGTTGGCAAGATGCACTGGACGCCTTGCCCCAATTACCGATAACCAGCATTGATATCGATCACGAAACAGGCGTAGCAGCTTTAACTGATAATGACGTGGCTGCCGAACAATTCAAGCGCTCGGCAACCAGTACGCATCACCCAGCTTACCCACTCAGTGAAGCAGCACAGATGCTGGAGCCAGCATTGCGAGGCTTAATGCCATGGCGTAAAGGCCCCTATCGCATTGCTCACGTGGTAATCGATACCGAATGGCGTTCCGATTGGAAATGGAATCGAGTTGCTGCGCATATTGCAGACTTGTCCAATCGAACCGTGCTCGATGTTGGTTGTGGCAATGGGTATCACATGTGGCGTATGCGCAGTGCTGGTGCTAAAACGGTTGTGGGCATTGACCCTGGACAATTATTTTCAATGCAGTTTCGAGCCATCCAACACTATGTTAAAGACCCACAAGTGCATTTGTTGCCGCTAACTATGGAAACCTTGCCAAAAAACATGCGCCTATTCGATACTGTTTTTTCTATGGGCGTGCTGTACCACCGTAAAAATCCACATGCACATTTACAGGAACTGCTGCAAGCCATGCGGCCCGGTGCACAATTGGTATTAGAAACCCTGGTTACTTTAGGTGAAGACGAGACCACGCTCGATCTTGATGGACGCTATGCCAGAATGCGTAATATCTGGCAACTACCATCGGTTCCTATGCTTGCCCGTTGGATGCGAGAGAGTGGATTTATTAACATCCGCTTTGTGTCAATGGATATCACCTCTCGGCTTGAACAACGTACAACCGAATGGATGCCGTACGAGTCACTGGTGGAATCTCTGGACCCAAATGAGCTTTCACTCACAGTTGAAGGCTTACCAAGACCGCGAAGAGCCGTCATGTTAGCTGACGCACCTGACGCTTAGTACTGGCTAGTAATTCCAGCTGGCTCCGCTACATCAGACGTTAAAAAAGCGCGTCAATACCCCAGCGCTTTGCATATCGACGCAGCACCCACAACTTTGTGATCCGTATCTTCAGGCAATTCGTATTTAATGATTGTAAGTCGCTGATGCATGTATTCCAATATCGTGATCATGTATTAAAAACTATGAGTATCGATGAACTTAAATGTACAAAGCGCGACAAAAAGAAATTGAGATGCATGAAGAAAATGGGTTAATAAACTAATGCTTCCTAAACTCGTTTTAACCAGCAACCCGCACAATCTCGAAGATTTCAGACTCCATCAATGCTTTGAATTCAAGATCAACCAGCTTGCTCGACATATGCAAGACCGATTAGAGGTTGGACTCGCGGCACATGGGATAACACGCGTTCAATGGATAGCACTGACAGCTATTGCAATTGAAGCAAAATGTTCACCATCTGAGCTTGCTGAACATATCGGTGTGAGTCGCCCTGCCGTTTCCAGAATGCTTAGACTGATGGAATCCGAGGACTTGATAGAACGTAGCCTGATAGGAGACGATGGCAGGACCCGTCAGTTAAGTCTCACAGAAAAAGGCAAGCAGTGCATGATTCAATGTTGGCCTCACGTGCGAGAAACCGAGCAGTATTTTCTCGACAAAGTCACTGAGGCACAGCGAGAGTCTCTTTCTTCCACACTACACGCACTTACGCTGGGTGAGACCGAAGCATTGAACAAAATTTAGTCATATAAACGTTTTTTGGGCATAGTACGCATAAATCTGCTCTGCAGTAATGAAATCGTGTGACAAGAAACAGGATTTTCACGTCCATCTCGTTATAATCCTTCCATCGAAGCTGTATCAGAAAATGCATGGCCATAGCACCGGCAGTATCGTCAAAAGCCCCAGTTACCGACATCAGAACGCCAAATCAGGTCTCTGATCAGGCCACAAGCACGGCGACTACCGAAAACGGCACCCGATCCATCTTTAACAATCTGGATTACATTTTCTACCATGGTTGCTGGGTTCGTTACTACGAGCCGCCGACCGAATCGCTGGCGTCAAAAAAGCTGCTTATCGATCATCTCACCCGCCGTACATTCCATCACACCGAACCGGGTATAAACACACCTGGACACCGACTAGAAGCCGCTCGCAAGGCTTACAATTCGCAATTCGATGTCACCATGAAACGGGTCAATGCTGCGATGTTAGCTGGCGCTTTGTTCAATCGCGCCACTGATTTATTTACCAGCATAGTTGAGCTGGAGGAAAAAGGCGTCAAAGTCAGTCGCGATAACGAGCTTATGCGCTCATGCGGCCGGTGTTTTGAAGAGGCACTGGAACTTGGTCGGGATGTTAAACACCACAGCGGGGAAGAAGGAATCGATGAAGTGTGGGGAGAACCATTTCGAGCGTTTACAACACCAATTGCCAACTACTATGAATCACGCTACATCAAAGTCGCTCAAACCATGAACAACATTGATTTGCTGGCCAGTACCATAAAAACGACATTTTGCTCTCGAGTAGAATTTAACCAACTTGCGCCATTGATAGATACCTACGCTGATGCAGCAAAGCACGAGTGCGAGACGATGAAGAGTGATTCGACGATATTTGATATCTGGCCACGCTTTGTTGCCACTGGCGAAGATGTGGCTAATTTTGAGCCCACTGTCCTACCCGACCATTCACTCGAACACCAATATTCGATAGAACAAGCCATGCAGACTTTAATCGCAGGACGTAACCTGATCAATTGGGTAGCCAGAGCACGTGTGCCAATGCCGAAGAGCACTGAGCTCTACAAGGTACGATGCTCAGTGCTAAGTGATAGATTGGCCACGTGTTAACCGACGTGTTAACCGCATGTTAACCAAGACGGAAGATAATTCGAATACCCTCTTTTCTGATCGCTACCAACAAACCTACCATTCGACATTCGGTGCACGCACAGAATCTGCACATGTGTTTTTACACGGTTCGGGCGTTTATGATCGACTCTGCGCCAACCACCCAACGCGTATTCTGGAAATTGGATTTGGGCTCGGATTAAACTGCTTGCTCTGCTCCGATAGTGCTTCCAGCAATAAAACCTTTTTGTCCTACACCGGAATTGAGCATTCACTCATCAATTCAGCCGCTCTTATCGAGTTAAACTACGGACAACTGCTCGACTCGCCTGAATTGGCCAATAATCTGGCTAAAATATTGGGTTCCATACGACCAAACTTACTAGTCAATACAAATGAGATGGGCACCCCGGAAGACATGCTTCGGAACATACATAGGGGCATGCTTGGCGCGTACTGCGAACTCGCTTTGCATACAGACGATGCCACATCTCCTGTATTATTGGCAAAGCTTAAAAATAGCTTAAAATACAATGCAATATTTCTGGATGCATTCAGCCCTGATGTTAACCCTGAATGCTGGACACAGGATTTTATGGCTCAACTTCGCCCGCTTCTTGCACCAGGTGGGCGGTTGGCTACATACTGCGTAAAGGGTTCGGTGCGAAGAAATCTGCTAGCGGCCGGTTATACCGTAAACAAATACCCCGGACCCAAAGGTAAGCGAGAGGTTTTGTGGGCGCAGGCGAGTGTGGTGTAACAGACAAACAGCGCAATAGGCTTGAGTACAGAATAATAGCGAATTGACGGGCTTGAGTAACTAATCGTTACGTATTGAACAAATTGCGGACATTTACCGATAACCGGAACCTGCTCAACCTATAATTCGCTGCACGCAAAACATGCGACGCCATCGCAGTTTAATGCTATAAAAATGTGGTGGTGCTCACCTATACACTTGCGTCAATCTGCCGATACCGATTACACAGCAGTATTTAGCTTTATCCAGCTATATGTGTTATTTCGTACGGTTGAGCACCTAACTAAACTAACAGCGCACCAGCGGTCTGGAAGACCGCTAGCGGCTATATGATACTCGCGGGCTCACCCGCATAAACAGGACTTGTCATGAAAGTAACGATTTACGGTTCGGGCTACGTTGGTTTGGTCACCGGTTCATTGCTCGCAGATGTGGGTAACGATGTATTGTGCGTTGACGTTGATGAAGCAAAAGTAGCCAATCTGAAGAAAGGTATCATCCCAATTTTTGAACCTGGTCTGGACGATGTCATTAAGCGCAATGTCGCAGCCCAGCGTCTCGACTTCACCACTGATATGGATCAAGCCGTAGCCCATAGCCAGGTGCAATTCATTGCTGTGGGCACCCCGCCCGGTGAAGATGGCTCTGCCGATATGCAATACGTGGCTGCGGTAGCGAAAACCATTGCCGAACGAATGACCGAGAAAAAACTCATTGTCAACAAGTCAACCGTGCCAGTTGGGACCGGTGACATGGTTGAAGAGGTGGTCGCAAAAGGACAAAAAGATCGTGGTGTGGATATACCGGTTGCGGTCATCTCAAACCCTGAGTTCCTGAAAGAAGGCGCGGCAATCGATGACTTTATGAAACCTGACCGAATCGTGATCGGCACCGATGATGAGGAAGCCAAAGAAGTTATGCGCGAACTTTACGCACCATTTTGCCGCAATCACGACAAGCTGGTAATCATGAATCGCCGTTCTTCAGAACTCACCAAGTATGCTGCAAACTCGCTGCTGGCAACCAAAATTAGCTTTATGAACGAGCTGTCGAACATTGCCGATAAAGTCGGTGCAGATATTGAAGACGTTCGCCACGGTATCGGGTCCGATCCGCGTATCGGGTATCACTTTATTTACCCTGGCTGTGGCTATGGCGGTTCATGTTTTCCAAAAGACGTCAAAGCGCTGGTCCAAACCTCTAAACAGGTTGGCTACCACGCCGAACTACTCCATGCAGTTGACGCGGTCAATGACCGCCAGAAGCACGTGCTGTTCGAAAAACTGATGCGTCATTTTGACAACAACATCCAGGGCAGAACCTTTGCAGTCTGGGGATTGTCTTTTAAGCCCAATACAGACGATCTACGTGAAGCACCGGCTCGTGTACTGATCGAGTCGATTCTCGAGGCAGGCGGCAAGGTGCGCGCTTACGATCCCGTTGCGATGGCTGAAATGCGTCATTTTTATCCGGATGAAAAACGTATTGAGCTTGTTGGTACTGCGCAAGACACTGTGGACGGCGCTGACGCTTTGCTTATTGCTACCGAGTGGAGTGAATTCCGTAGCCCGAATTGGGATGCAATGAAAAAAGGATTAAAACAACCCTTGGTTATCGATGGTCGCAACCTGTACGACCCAGCATTAATGCTTGAGCAAGGGTTTACTTACGATTGTATTGGTCGGCCTGGTTCGGGCAATCTGCACACAGTGGCAAACGCAAAGGCTAGCTAATCAGTATTAGCATAATTTTATAAATACCCAAACAGTTTTCGAGTAAAAAGGAATATAAAGGCGACTTTAAAAAGAGTGACATACAAAGCGGCTGGAGTGTATTTGTCTAATACACTCCAACCCCATTTCTTGCTTTAATTCATTAGCTTCCGTCCGTTTATTGCACGGCAGACTCTCTTAATCTGTCATCCAGGGCCGCCACCTTCGGCAACTTTGAAACCATGACCGATATTCAAACGCCCACGACCACGTCTGAGTGGCGCATGCGCGTACTTTGGCTGGCCGTACCGATCATCCTATCCAACATAACCGTGCCATTGGTCGGCATCGTCGACACATCAGTGATGGGACGAATGCCGTCGCCGGCTTACTTGTCTGCTACCGCCATTGCTGCAACCTTGTTCAGTTCTATTTACTGGCTGTTCGGCTTTTTGCGCATGGGAACATCAGGTCTGGTTGCACAAAGCCTCGGAGGAAATGATCCACAACGCGCACAGCGCAATGGCATTCGCTCTATCGTATTAGCAGTTGTATTCGGAGCAGCATTGCTACTTTGCGCTCCATGGTTATTCAAGCTTGGTATGTGGGGCATGGATGTGAACCAAGAGGTCTATGACCTTGCTCACCAGTATTTTTACATACGAATGTTCTCTGCACCGGCCACTTTGGTTCTCTACAGCGTTATCGGTACCCTCGTTGGACAGCAACGTATGCGTAGTGTTTTCTTGCTGCAATTACTGCTCAATATCAGCAATGTTGCGCTGACCTTGGCATTATTTAATCTAACTAAGTTGGGCATAAGTGGGGTTGCGGCAGCTACCGTTATCAGCGAGTACCTGGCAATGATCTGTGGGCTTTGGATGCTATGGCATTCTCTGCAAATTAAACAGCACTTGTCAGGCAACACCTCTCTGGCATGGCTGTGGGAGCGTTCAAAGCTTGTGGAGTTTTTCCACATTGGTGGCAATTTGTTCATCCGAACCTTATGCCTGACGGCTGCCTTTTACTGGCTGATGGCGATGAGTGCAAAGCTCGGCGTTATCATTTTGGCTGTTAATGCAGTGCTGATTCAAATGCTGCATTTTATGGCCCATGCGCTTGACGGGTTTTCGCACGCCGCAGAAACCTTAGCAGGCCATGCTTACGGTAAACGCGATCGCCACGCGCTCACGAATGCAGTTCACGCCGCAATCTTCTGGGGAGCCATTTTTGCGGTGATGTTTACAGTAGTTTACGCATCACTCGGGAGTGTTATTTTTGACACTATGACAACCCAAAAAGAGGTTCAAAACGCTGCTCGGACGTGGTTTTGGTGGATAGCACTGTCTCCATTGGTAGGGGTCTGGAGCTTCCTATTAGATGGGATCTTCACCGGAACAACGCACACACGGGAAATGCGGAACGGTATGATCATCTCATTAACATTGTTTATCTGTTCTTCTGCCATCCTCGTGCCGTTAATAGATAACCACGGTGTGTGGCTGAGTTATTACATCCTCATGCTGGCCCGAGCGGCAACGCTCAGGTATTGGTATCGCAGAATATTAGCATTTAGCAGCTGAGCAAGAAGCCAGATTAGAATCTGAACGTGCAAATTGAATCACAAAAATCATTAACCGGGTTAAACACTCTCGGATTTAGTCAGCTTGCTGAGCGGTACATCGAGATCGATAGCGATGAGATGCTCAGTGAGGTAGTCGAGCACGCCAACAATAAAAAATGGCCAATGTTCATACTCGGTGGTGGTAGCAACATAGTGCTCACCAAAGACATACCTGGATTGGTCATACGATTGAGTAGCAACTTACTGCACTACGAGAATCGAGGCGAAGAGAATTCCTGGCTATTTCGGCTCACTGCAAGTGCAGGTATGAACTGGCACCAACTGGTGCGAGACACCATGTCTCGCGGCCTGTCAGGACTCGAAAATCTAAGCCTGATACCGGGCAACACAGGCGCTGCTCCTATCCAGAATATTGGCGCCTACGGGGTCGAGCTGTCAGATCGATTCGAATCTCTACGAGCGCTGCATCTACCAACCAACGAATGGCATACCTTCAATTTGGGCGATTGCGAGTTTGGATATCGTGACAGCTATTTTAAGCGCCATAGCGGAGAGTACTGCGTTAGCTCAGTAAATCTAATGGTTGGCAACGATAAGCCCTTTGAAACCGGCTACGCGAGCCTTCAGCAAGAACTGGATCTGCTTGACGTGGAACAATTAACCCCGGTCATCATCAGCGACACAGTTTGCAAGATTCGGCAAAGCAAGCTGCCTAATCCAGCACAGATCTGTAACGCTGGAAGCTTTTTTCACAATCCAACCGTATCAGAAGCTCAATACAACGGACTGAAGCAGCGATTCCCTAATCTAATTGCCTATCCACAACAAGACGGCACAACAAAGCTGGCAGCCGGATGGTTGATAGATTCTCTGGGTTTACGTGGTGATCGTAAGGGCGCTGTCGGGGTTTATGACAAACAGGCTCTAGTACTGGTACACCACGGTGGAGGTACTGGAGAACAGTTATTAGCCTACGCCGAGTCCATTCGATCTGGCGTTATGGATAAATACGGTGTAGAACTCACATTAGAGCCACAAGTAGTACCTCAAATGGCAGAGGTTGTTTCTCAATTTTAGACACTTGTATTAGGCTCTTCTGCGGGAATATTCGCCTAAATTTCGACTAGTCGCCTGTAGATCTCTTCATGTTCTTTTCGCCTCTATAGCCTCCATGTGCTAGAACGCCTGTCGTCCATGCTTTTCCCTGCAGTTTCCTCTCAAAACGCACAACTAAAAAAGCCAGCTGAGTAAACCCAGCCGGCCAGTGTGATTCAATAACTCACAATCAGAAACAAGCTATCAACAAATTTTATCAACAAAAACTAATAGCGAATCTGTTGAGGATTTAACTGACTTATAAACAACCTATAAAATATCCAAATCGTCGGTAAAGCGCCTGGTGCGATCACCTGAACGGCCAGACGCCATTGCCTTCTCGCGACGTCGCGGAGATTCCATTTGGGTTGTCATATCAAACTCTTGTTGCCTGGCTACCGCACCGCGAGTATCTCCATCTCTTTTATCGGGAGCTCTACCTCCTCGATTATTGTATCTATTGTCTAGCGCCCTGTTCTGTCCCCTGCGATTGCCTCCGCTATTGCGTGATTGGTTATATAAACCAGCTCCACGACCGTCCATATCGTAGTCCAGATCGAGGTTCACTTCAGCATCGTCGTTCTTGATGCTAATCAGTTCCTCTTGAGTCAAACGCAGTTTACCAGGTTGTTTTTTACCGTCGTCAGTGTAGCCGTAGTAATCGTAATAACCTTGGTAGTAGTAGTCGCCACCGTAGGATGTAATCTTATCAATATCAACCTGTGTTATCAGTACCCCGGCAATTGGAGCATTAACCTGACGTAATCTCATGAGACCTCGTTTAACGAGTTCCAGAGATGTGTCATGCGACTTAACTGCATAGACCAACGCATCACAATGTTTACTCAGCACAAGCGCATCAGATACGGCCTGGGTCGGCGCACTATCAATCAAAATACGATCGTAGTATTGGCCCAATTGTTCCAGAATTTTTTCAAATCGTTTGGATGACAACAGTTCCAGTGGTTGGTCTGGAATCGGGCCTGAGGGCAAGATGTCTACCGCACCACCAAATGCACCTCGGATAATACAGTCTCTGGCTGACGCCGTATTGGTGATCAAACTGCTCAGTCCTGGCGTGTTCTTGTCAAGACCAGCCGCCTTTGCAACAGTAGGTCGACGCATATCGCAATCGATCAGCAGTACTCTTTCGAGCTGTGCCAAAGAGTGAGCAAGGTTGATTGAAGCCGTCGACTTACCCTCGCCTGGTATGGATGAGGTCACCATGATGACTTTCCGACCTGCTTCGCCATCTTCCATACAAATGGCGGTACGTGCGGTACTGATCGCTTCTGCAAATGTACCCTTTTTATCTGGAATTTCTGACGGATTCAGCGGCAAGGCTTGTCCTTTACCGAATACACCTGTTTTAACCAGTGGCAAGATACCTAGCAACTTCACACCCAGCTTGCCTTCGATATCATTGGTACTTTTGACGGTATCGTCCATCTGCTCGTATAGGAATGCCATTAGCATCGACAACACCAAAGACGCAAGAGCCGCAAGTGCAATAATCAATTGCTTTTTAGGCTTAACCGGATTGACCGGGGGAACAGCAAAGTCAGACACGCGCGCATTGGCAGTCTCGAGACCGTCGGCCGAACGAGCCTCACTCATACGACTGAAAAACGTATCGTAAATATCCTGATTAGTTGCTACTTCACGCTCCAAAGCATCAAGTTCAAATTTCTTCGTACCCAGTGCCTGAATATCTTGTTTACCAGTGGCCAGTTTCGCCTGAAGAGATTGAACCCGCTGTTGCTTCAACTGGTAGTCCTTTTCAATCGAGTTAACCACCCTCAAAACGTGGCTTTGCAACGATGCATTCAGGGTATTTAACTGAGATTTTGCATCAACAATACGTGGATGCTTGTCGCCATAAATATTAAGCAGTTCGTCCAGAGATCGTTGCGCACTACCCTGCTCGATTTTGGTTCGCTGAACCAGTGGATCGTTTTGTACGCCTGGCACAGTTTCAAGCAGTTCAGGGCTGTTGCGTAACGATCGAATATCCTGATATACACCAGTAGCTGCGGCTAAATCTGTACGGGCTTGTGCAAGCTCAGTGGTGTCGAGCAGTATTTCCTGTTCGTTCAATCGATTAACACTACCGTCTACATCAACCAGGCCATTAGCTTGTTTGAACGCGATCAAGCGCTGCTCAGACTCGTCGAGCGTAGCCTTCAGGGTAGTAAGCCGCTCACCCAGCCAGGAAGACGCTTTGGTTGTCATCGCAAGCTTGGCTTCCAGGTAGCTATTGATATATTCCTCACCAATTGTGTTGGCGACGTTAGCTGCAAGTTCCGGGTCAGCCGATTGGAAACTTAATTTCACCAGTTTGGTTTTACGCACTGGAGCTACAGACATTTTCCCCATGTAGGCAGAGATGACCCCTTTTTGTGCGTTTGTCTCTGGCACATCATTGTCCATCATACTGGCCATAACGTCGCCGGTTGATACCGAGTTGATGGCATTCGGGTCTGTTGACGACATTGTTGTGCCGATTTCGTTGGTTGCCATACCCGCTATTTCACCCG
>CAYTJF010000064.1:0-10628 GCA_964437945.1 uncultured Granulosicoccaceae bacterium | reverse complement strand
AACGCTGACCTTATCGAGCAAATTGCTGACGATGCCAGAGAACTTGTTTTCAGGCTCACCCAGCGCATCTCTTTGAGCCGCTTCCTGCTTCGACAAAGCTTCACGAGCAGACCTGCTAAGTTCCGGGTGATCCCAGAGGTCGAGCTTGGAAATGACACGTTCGGCTAAAGAACGAGACTTGAGCAACTCAAATTGTGTTTGATAGTAATCAGTATTCTGGTTATCAACGCCATACAACTCTTCAATTGTCGGTATGTTGGTCTTTTGCTGCTCTATAAGCAAAGTTGAAGTCGCGCTGTATATTGGCGTAGCTGTGTAAGCATAGTAGGCAGCCAACGCTGTAACCGCAGTGGTAAACAATGTAATCGGCCACTTATGTTTGCGCAGGATGCGCAAATAGTGCTGTAGATCTATCTGTTCCGAGAGCGAGCGTCCGTCGTCTCCGTCGAAGTCGTCCACGAACTCGTCGCTGTAATTATTGTTAGTACGAGCCATTAGAAAAACCCTTCTTTAATTGAAATAATGTCGCCAGGAGCAACCTTGGTTTGCATGCTGGCTTTTTGTTCATCCTGACCGCTATTCGCTGCTTTTTGAATAAACATTTTACGTGTTGAAGCGCGATCAGTTAACCCACCAGCAAGCGCAATTGCTTTGTCTAATGTCAGTCCTGGCTGATACGGATAGCTGCCTGGAGATCTGACTTCCCCGTTAATGAAAAACGGTCGGTAGTCGAGTACCGTTACGTTGACAGACGGGTTCACGAGATAGCCGTCCTGGAGAAGCTGAGTGATTTGATTTTCGACCTGTTGAGACGATTTTCCCGCTACTTGTAAATCGCCAAGGTACGAATAGCTAATCATCCCGCTAGCCCCTATCAACGACTCCATCGTCAGATCAGGTTCATCGAACACCTGAATCGAAATGCGATCACCTTCACCTAGTAAATAACCGGCTGGCGGTGCGTTGTTGGTTTGTACAGTATTTTGAGTCTCAGGTAGAGTTCCAGGTTGCGATTGCGGCTGCGGGGAGCCACATGCAGTTAATACTAAGGAAGCCAATAGTATTGTGAACAATTGAGCTATTCTGGTGTACACGATCAAATGTGCCTCTGCTAAACGAAAATCGGATTTACGGTCAAGACTACGCTAACTATCAGGACTGTAAGTCGTCAGGCTTCTCAAAATGACTTTGGAAAATCGCGAGTCGCGCAATATTCCGGCAATGGTACACAATACTTACGGCCAATGGTTAGGTAGTCTTGGCAGTTTATACCTGAGATAACTGGTTATAATACCAAAAACCGTTAAATCATTGATATTTGGTTAATTACCGGTCATTAACCAATAGTATAAAGTGTAGCATTGTGCAACTTTTTGACGGCGATGACGAGTACCCACTCAGGTATTTACCAGCACCGTCGGTGTCTATAAAGTGGCGCGGATATGAGCGCCAATAAATTGTGACTCATAACTCACATCACCGATATTGGCTTCAACAGTCTCACATATCGTGGTGTCTCTGGCTCGACCACTAAAGCTAGCCCCGACTTGCAACCAGCGCCTGATCACCAGATTCAACTCGATACCACCAGCGGCTGTAGCCAGGCTATTCCTGTCCGGACAATCACCATTTTCCAGCTCATACGACAAATTAGCTACATGAAACAGCCTGCTTGACCATTCATGCCGCCAATTTAAATTCGCGGTATCAGTGATCGTTAGCACACTACTCAAATCTAACGGACTGCCAGCATCGTTATCCAACTCCCGCTTAGCAGATAACTCGAAGCGTGAAAATACGCTAGGTTCATAGAACAATTCAGCTTCGGCAATAAAGCTGATTTCGTCATCTTGATTTGACTGGCTAAAGATACTCTGACTGGTTCCTAGCTGGAATTCCCCACCTGATTTGCCCGTCGCAGCAAAACGCAGCCCGGCCAGTAACGAAACGTCATTTCGGTCACGAACACTGTTATCAAAAGTCGTGTTACTGAATCTGAGCGTAGCTATCGCTCTGGTATCTGCAGACAAGCGCAACGAAAATTGGCCAAAAGGGCGTATCGAAATGTAGTCTGAACCTGCAGTCAAATCTTCCCGGTTTTGATACGCACGTGCTAAGAAACCCAAACCCAGGATGAAATTCCCACGCGCATTTTGGGCGCCGTAATTATACGAACCCGTCAGTTCTGTATCAATGAATTCAACCTGTTCTGCATCAGAATCAGAGATACCGCGAGTGAAACTTGTACCCAGAGGCTGGTGATCAAATCTAAACCCAAATCGAGCAAGAAACCGCTGCCTGGTTGAAAGTTCAGCATTGACAGCAGCTTGAAGCGAATGATCAGCATAATTCAAAGTCTCTTCGGAATAAGATGCGTACTCACCCTCATAAGTACCGGTCAGACTCAACAGACGTCGATCTGCTGTCCAGTCGGCGCGCGGCTTGATGACAAAGGCGGTTGCTTCGGTTAGTTCAGAGCCAGATTGATCAGAATCATTGAGAAATGCATTGTCGGTTTGCAGGTATTCGAACCGCACCGAGGGAATTAAATTCGATTCACCGATTTTTATAGAGGCAGCTTCATCAATCTGTGCAAGAGCAGGTGCAGGCAAAATACCAAGCACGAGCACGCTTAATACCAATCCAAACTCAACTAGAGCAGATGTTTTTGCCGCTATGCTTTCAGGGCTCTCAGCGATTTCAAACCTGTTGCTTCCAATCAATGCCTGGCCTTGCCTAAACCCATAGCGAAAAAACATACCTAAATCCTGTCAGAATCCCGTTGCACCATTCTACTACGAATATTCAAAGCAGGATTATACAAACCAGGATTGGACAAACAGGAATTATACAAACTGGCGACATGATTGAACGAAGCTTGCTTAATTGCTCGCGGAAACTTTTGTAACAAAGCCAGTGTGACTACGTTGACATCAGCAAAAATTTACCATTGCTTCCAGGCTGGATTGTCCTGCATCCATTGCTGCTCCAGATAATGCTTGTCGCGTAAGGTATCCATGGGATGCCAAAATCCCGCATGGCGAAAGGCGCTGAGCTGCCCTGCCTTGGCCAATTGTGTTAAAGGGCTGGCTTCCCAAACAGTATCGTCACCATCGATGTACTCGATGACACTTGGTTCGCAGACAAAATAGCCACCATTGACCCATGCGCCATCGCCAGCTGGTTTTTCCTGAAACTCGTGAATTTTAGAATGTGCAGAGGACAATGCGATAGCACCAAACCGACCCGGGGGTTGTACGGCCGTCAGTGTAGCCAAGGTGTTTTGAGAGCGATGAAAATCGACCAACTCCGTAATATTGACGTCTGAGACACCGTCTCCATAAGTCAAACAAAACGCTTCGTTGTTCAAGTATGGCTTTACGCGTTTTAATCGGCCACCTGTCATGGTGTTTTCACCAGTGTCGACTAGCGTCACTTTCCATGGTTCGCATGTCTGACTTAACAAATCCATACGATTAGCACCAATATCAAAGTGTACGCTGGACGTGCGCATCGCATAGCTGGCAAAAAACTCTTTTATCACATGCCCTTTGTACCCAAGACAGATAACAAACTCGTTTAAGCCGTGGGCACCGTAGCTCTTCATAATGTGCCATAAAATAGGCATTTCGCCTATTTCGACCATAGGCTTCGGCTTCACTGTAGTCTCTTCACTCAAGCGAGTGCCTAACCCGCCTGCAAAAATCACTACCTTCATGTTTTCACCCTCTTAAAGCACTTCAGCACAGCCATGGCTTTTTTCTCTGATGCGAAGAAAATTTCTTGTGTATCGATCAATGTCTCTGATACACAATTCATGCACATTCGCACCACCAACCCATGCCTTATGCCAATTAACGGTAACCGCTAACGCTTCTGAAGGATTCCAAACCGGTAACCACCCCAGTTTGCCTATTGCTTTTGAACAATCCAGCTTTAAATAAGTAGCTTCGTGTGGGTGCTCGCCATCCTCAATTTCCCAGCTTCCGCCACCCCATTGTGATATTACCTCTTCAGTCATCCATTGCACGGATTTTGCACCCGTATCGGGAGGACCAAAGTTCCAGGCCTGCGCAAACGCATCGCCTTTTTCAAATAACAATGCTGCAAGCATCATATAGCCAGACAGCGGTTCTAGCACGTGCTGCCAGGGGCGGATGGCATTCGGGTTACGAATAACTGCAGGGTTTCCGATCTGAATATGACGCAGTATGTCTGGTACTAACCGGTCCGCTGCCCAGTCACCACCACCAATGACATTACCAGCACGCGCACTGGCAATAGCACTGACCGACTCGTTGACACGTGGTTGAAAAAAGGATTTGCGATAGGAGTGGGTGACCAGTTCAGCGCACGCTTTACTGGCGCTGTAGGTGTCGTAACCTCCCAAAGGCTCACATTCCCGATAGCCCCAATGCCATTCGTTATTCTCGTAGCATTTATCAGATGTCACTACCACTACAGCACCTACACCATCCATGCAACGAACTGATTCAAGTACGTTGGCCGTCCCCATGACATTAGTAGAAAATGTATCAACCGGCACATCGTAGGATAATCTGACTATGGACTGAGCGGCTAGATGAAAAACGATATCAGGTTTAAACGCTTGCATTGATGCTGACAAGACTCTGCTGTCTCGAATATCACCCAATTCCGATTCAACAATATTGTCTATACCAGCGCTTGAAAACAACGACGGGTTGGTAGGTGGATCGAGTGAAAAACCTTTCACTATTGCACCAAGATTAGAAAGCCAAATCGCCATCCAGCCACCTTTAAAACCAGTGTGGCCGGTAATAAAAACCCGTTTGCCTTTCCAAAACTGTGTATTCACTGAATAACTATGCTCCAGCGATCATTTTGACAGGGCTTCTACCAACAAAATGATTGTCTTGTGCCATTCGCAGTTCATTGGCAATTCGACCTTTAGGCAATTGGACGTTAGCGTAGGTTATTGCCTGATCTTTTTTTACATCGTGTTTCATGATTGCACCTTCAGCAATGCCCATAGGCAATAGTTGTTCGTTCACAACTGTGGCCGCATTTTCGCAAACACCGTAGGTCTTGAATCCACCGAGGTCGTCAATAACATCGCCAGCGCTAAGGTCGGTCTTGGCAATGGCAACAACATCCACAACTATTTCGTTTTTAGGGACAATGATTTCATCACGAAACAATGCCACTCTTGCGATGGATAAAGGTACTTCAAGCACGGTCAGGTGATATGGAATGTAGAAACTATACAATGGGCCTTTACCCAGCTTGCCATAGTTCAGGTAGTGTTGTTGAATATGATCATCTCGGTTCTCAGCAAACACAAACACACCCGGACCCGGCTTTGGGCCTACCACATAGTCCACGATACCGCCCTTTTCGCGCAACATATCGAGATCGTACCAGTCAACCATGTCATCTACATGGCCATCATGGTTATGCCCAATCATGCCGCGTGTTGCCACCTGCATGCCAGTAGCGTTGGCAACGATTGCCTGCTCAAACGATATTTTTGTACCATCAGCAAAGCTTGTCACCATGGTGGCCGTTTGGCCCCATTCTTTTGCAAAGCTAGCCTGTGTTTCAGGGGTACGATAGCGGTCTTGCAGCCCTTTTATATTTCCGCACACCATGGGCTTTAAACCAATGCTCTCAACAAAACGACACAAGTTAATTTGTACCGCAGGTTGATCACCATCGCACCCGGTAACAATAACGCCAGCTCTATCGGCAAGTACTTTAAGCCATGGCCCCACCGTGGCATCAAGCTCTGCATTCATGTTGACAACGTCTTTTCCATGTTCAATCGCAGCGCAAATAAACTTTGCACCGAATTCGACATGCCCTGTTGATTCAACAACAACGTCAATTGTTTCAGATTCTAATACGTGCCGATAGTCATCGGCAACACCGTATCCGTTAGTGCGGACCAGCTCATCGACTTTTGCCGCAGAGTCTACCAATTCAACTTTAGTGATACCGGCAGCCTTATAAGCGTCCACCGCCTTAGACGGTGTTCGATTAGCAACGACAACAAGGTGAATACCCGGACAATAGCGAACAATTTGATTAATAATACCCGCACCCATAAAACCTGAACCAATAAGTGCGGCCCTTATTGGGCGACCTTCTTTGGCGCGTTTGGCAAGCGCTGTGTCGAGTAATATCATTGCAGTTATTTTGACCTTGCACAGGCCTTACGGCGTGTGAACAGATTAATACGCATTCTTAACTAATACGCATTTTTGTTGTTGAATCCGTTCAGAATAGTTAACCAGATAATCTTAATGTCCAACCATGCTGACCAATTTTTGATGTACTCCAGGTCATAGCGCACACGATTTTCCATTTTCTCCAACGTATCAGTTTCACCACGCCAGCCATTGACTTGAGCCCATCCGGTGATGCCAGGCTTAATTTTATGTCGCATCATGTAGCCGTGAATCTTTTTTCGGTATTCCTCATTGTGAGAAACCGCATGAGGTCTGGGTCCAACGACCGACATTCGGCCCTGTAAAACATTGAAAAACTGTGGCAACTCGTCGAGCGAGGTGCGACGTAAAAACCGTCCAATGTCTGTGACGCGCAAATCATTGGCTGTAGCCTGGCGCACGTCATCACCATCTTGTAAAACCGTCATGGTTCTGAATTTCCAAACTTCAATTTCCTGACCATCAATACCATAGCGACGCTGCTTGAACAGAATTCTACCTGGTGAATCGAGCCATATTAAACAACCAATAACAAACATAATGGGCATAAACAGGACTACTGCCACTACTGCGGCGATATAGTCAAACCCAGTTTTAAACCATTCACCAAACGGAGTCAGGCGGACTTCCGAGACGTTTACAATAGACAAATCGGCAATATGAAACTGTGTACCGTTGAGAAGATGGTTAGCAAATACATCTGGCACAATACAAATATCCGCCGATGAATCTTTTAACGATTCCACCAATTCAGTAATCGCATCTTCTTCCTTCAGTGGCAAAGCCACCCAAACCTGATCAATCGGATGACCACCGCTGCGCCTCTGCTCTACATGAGCCGGGATATCTTTCAAGCTGCCGCTAAGTTCAACATTCTCCAAGCCATCTCTTATCTGATCATCAAATACACCATCAACTTTAATGCCAACCCACTTCTGTTCATGTAATCGTTTAAGTGTTAATGAACATAGTGCTCCTGTACCAGCAATCACAATCGATTGGCTATATCGGCCTTGTCGGCGCTGCCAAATCAGATAATAACGATGCAGCATGCGATAACTAATCAGGCCAAAATACGTCAATAATATGTACATACCAAACCAGAAACGCGATACGTCTATGGCAATTTTTGAAAGAAACGCAAACAAACCCGTGGCTAGCACCATCAACGAAAACGAAACCGTCAGCCGACTAAGTTCTTCATCCAGACGAAGCCCGTCTCGGCTGGCATACAAGCCCCCGAGCACAAAGAATGCGTAGGTAGCACCAATACTGAAAAGCAGCACAATCATCCTTACTGGGATGATATTTAGATCACCAAAGTACAGCCAATGAACCAACAGGGAACTGAGCAGAACAATACAAACATCGATGGCTCGATTAAGCCCTTTATTGATGTGTTTTAACGCGTTCATACAAGTGTTGAGCGTCAGTTAAGCGTCGCGTTGTTTCCAAGAGGCGTAGATTTCTTCGAAAGTGGTTTTTAGGTCTTTGGTTATTGACCACTGGGGGTAATGCTGACGCAATTTACTCAGATCAGAGATATAACAAATATGATCACCACTGCGATTTTGATCACTGTATTCGTATTGCATGTCGTTTCCAGAGATCGATGAAATGAGATTAAACGCTTCTAAGATTGAAATAGAGTTGTCGCGTCCACCTCCCAAATTATAGACCTCTGCACTGCGCGGTTTTTCAATATAATGATGAACAAAGCTTGCAACATCTAAGGAGTGAATATTGTCCCTGACCTGTTTACCCTTGTAACCAAATATAGTGTACAAACGTTCTTCAAGATTACATCGAACCAGATAACTGATAAACCCATGCAACTCAACCCCTGAATGATTAGGTCCAGTCAAACAACCACCACGCAAACAGCATGTGTTCATATCGAAGTAGCGCCCGTATTCCTGCACCATAACATCAGCGGCAACTTTACTCGCACCAAAAACAGAATGCTTGGATTGATCAATACTGAATGATTCTTTTATACCGTCGTAATACTCCTTGTCTGCATAATCCCAACGGGTATCTAGTTCAGTTAACGCAAGATCATTAGGGGCATCGCCATAGACCTTGTTTGTTGACATATGCACAAACGGTACTTTTACCGAATACTGTCTTACGGCTTCAAGCAGATTCAAGGTACCAACTGCATTAACGTCAAAGTCATCAAATGGTCTTGATGCCGCCAGATCATGGCTTGGCTGGGCTGCAGTGTGCACTACCGCATCCGGTTTGAAATGCGCAACCATGCTCATCATGGCATCACGATCGCGAATGTCAACGTCAACGCACTTATAACCCGGCATGCTCGCTTCCATGCGATGGGTGTTCCAGGTAGTATCACCTTTTGGTCCGAAAAAATCGGCCCGCATGTTGTTATCTACACCTTGGATATTCCAATCGTGACTGGAGAAATAGGCAACGACTTCACTACCAATAAGACCAGCGGCGCCGGTTACGAGAAGTTTTCTCATAAACGCCTAAAGCCCCCTCGCCTAAAGCGCACTCGCCTGAAACTCCAAAACTTATAGTTCCAATGCTTGTAGATCCTTGTGTTCTTCATCGCTAACTTTTCTTAGTCAGCCACCAAGCATCTTTTGCTTCGCGAATCGTAAAATAAATATGGAGTTAGTGACCAAATAGCGTTTCCACAATCGATTAGGTTCTTGCAGCAATCGATAAAACCACTCTAACCCAAATTTTTGCATCCACAAGGGCGCTCGAGCCAGCTTTCCAGCGTGATAATCAAATGCAGCACCTACCGCCATCATGGCAGCGTCTATTTTTCCAACATGATCAGCCACCCAATGCTCCTGTCTAGGGCACCCCCGACCTACCAGCACAATCTGCGCACCCGAGGCATTGATCTTTTTTATGTCTTCTTCGTCTTCACGCTCGGTGGCATCGCGAAACCGATCTTCATGTATTCCGCAAACCTCCAATCCTGGGTAGGTCGTTTCTATATGCTGTTTAAATTTAGACAAAGTATCAGCGGTACTACCAAATAAAAACACTTTAAGATTATAGTTATCGGCTTGCTTCAATACTTCAAGCGTTAAAGTTGGTCCTGGCAATTTGAACGGTATACCAAGCTTGTAGAGATTATTTAGCGCCCATACAACCGGTTGTCCATCGGGCACTATCATATCTATTCGGTTTATCTTTTCGCCCAGAGATGGCTCTGTAATTGATTCTACCAATCCATGTACAGCCAGAGCAGTAACACCAAAACTTTGACTCCGCCTAGCCTTATCCACAATAACCATGGCGGCATCCTTACAACTCAGCGCACAATAGTTGGGATGAAGCACTTTGTACGTATCGAATTCCGTGGCAGTCATTTGAACAAGTTGAGGTTTACCAGTCCCACTATTTTAACCGTTTTATTCACTTTTTAACAAGAATACTATAACGCAAGCATCAAGGACGATTGTCGATATAGCGCAGATGCACACTCATTAACCGGCAACAAACAGCAGCATTACCTACCAGAAACTATTGTTACTTTCCTTGAAAAACCTTTATATCCAAACTCGTAGTGATATTTACTCATTGGCCGGCAACAAATAACCGCATTACCTGCCAGAAACTATTGGTACTTTTTCATAAAAATTTTTTTCCAAACTCGAAGTTTCGACTAGTTCACAGTCGTACTGCAGATCAAGTCTCAATTTTGGAAATCCTGTGCATGTTGTCGTGACAATTTGCTGGCGATATCGCTTTTGCAACAAGTTGCCAACGGAGTCTCTTTAACAGTCTTTGACCCAGTCGCTAAAGGCTTTGCAAACATTGAGCAACGCTTAAGGCGTCTATTTTTGCGCACGAATCAGTCAAACCAAACTTGAGGCACAAACGTGATTGATAACAACTGCCGGCGTCGCCACCACGGGTATATGGCTCTTCTCATTGCTGCCGCTATTCAAGGGTGTAGTTCTGCAGCAACAGATTCTGAACCCAATCCAGAAATAGGCGCTGCGAATAATTTGCCGAATAACACGGCAGAAAGTACAGGGGCTGTTCCCGGATCTCCGACACCCAATGAATTTTCAGGTAATTTGTTACTGCCGATAGTAGCAGGGGTGCCCACAGCAACGACTGCTCCGTTTCAGCAATCTAATTCAATCGAACATGTTCCTGCACCTGCATCTGAGAGCGTTGCAGTGCTTGAGGCACCAAGACCGCCTGTCACTGCAGAATCTGTCTCGATTGAGACACCAGCACAAGCATTGACAGAAACTCCCACGGATGAAACACAACCAACAGTTGTGTTAGCTCCAATGACAGAGCCAACAACTACGCCAATACCGCAATCGACATCAGAACTTACACCTACACCTGAGCCGGCATTTTCCCCTGAACCTGAACCTGAACCTGAACCTGAACCTGAACCTGAACCTGAACCTGAAC
>CAYTJF010000063.1:0-24081 GCA_964437945.1 uncultured Granulosicoccaceae bacterium | reverse complement strand
CCATCTACATTAATTACACCGGCACTGGCACTGGCACTGGCACTGGCGGAAGCAGAGGCAGAGGCAGAGGCAGAACAAACAGAACAAACAAAGGCTGGGTTCACATTAAACAACCGCTTTTACTATGGGTAACTCGCGTGCAGCGCGAGTGCTCAGTAGCGTCGCTTGTTCAGCACGCACTACAATATTCTCTTCATGCACCATCATTAACCCGTTGTTCCCATACGACAACGACGGTTCAATGGTTAGCACCATATTTTCTTTCAATACAGTCTCGTCGAATGCGGCGTGCGAGGGTTGTTCGGTAAGTTGCATCCCCAAGCCGTGTCCAAGTCTTCCGATGTCACCGCCGCTTTTGTCCATTTCCGCAATTACAGCAGACATGGCATTGAAAAGGTCACGGCATGTATTGCCAGGACGGGCAGCTTCAATTCCGACCTGCGTTGCTCGCCACAGCACATCGTAGGCTCGACGAGCTTGATCATCGGTATGTTCAATGGCCCAGTTGCGATCGAAATCGCAGAAGTATCCATCCCAGGTGCACCCAGTGTCTAACATAAGCACGTCCCCAGCTTGCAGGGGGTAGCGTGAAGGTGGTGAAATGACATTGCTATAACCGCCTTGATTGGCGGCTCCAACAAGGTAGGGCACATCATCTGCACCCAGCCCGATGGCGCTGCGTCGAAATTCCCTGAAAATCTCTTCAAGTGGCGTATTGACAGCAATGTAATCGGTGGCTTGCGCGAATGCTTCAGAACCAATGGCACATATGTGTTTTAACTTCTCAATTTCTGCATCCGTCTTGATCATGCGCAGCCCTTGCACAAGTCTGGTCGCATCAACAATATTCAAACCTGGCAATGCTTTGTTCAAACGTTCCCAGTCTGCCAAAGGCATACGCAGGATGGTTTCATGACCTTTCATTAGACCCAGCCGAGCCCCGCTTGTTGCTAGTGGTGACAGCAGCTCGGTGAGAATGCTGATGCCATCATCATTGGGTGATGGAGCGCTCCACGTGCGTACATCATCAAGCCAGGTTTGCTGCATGAGGGATGCGCCAATTTCGGGTATCACAGCGATTGGTTTGCCCTGTGCTGGAATGAACAGAAACCATGGTCGGGTAGGACTTTGCCAAAACAAGGTATGAAATCCGGTGAAATACCGAACCTCTGGTTCGCTCATAAGCAACAGACCAGTCAGTTCCATTTCAGCCATTCTTGATTGGGCTTTATTGGTGCGTTGATTAAACTCTTCGTTGCTAAATCCTCGTATTGGGGCTTCGGAGTTCATTATGAAATTGTTTCAATAATACGACTCAGCTCCAACTTGGTTTCGAGCGAAAGCAGTTTCTTCTCGTTTTGAATACCGTCTCTGGGAGAAACCTCAATTATTTCCACGGTGCTTGTCATATTGCCGCACTGACTATCTGATTTGAATGTAGGAGTCTATAAGTTGAGACAGCAATAATCAAACGAAAAACGCAACCAGGCGCCTATTGACCACGATGTGAACCAGATTACAGTCGGTTCTTGAAAGAGTACGCACATATGTGGCAAATACACGATCAGGTAAACGGCTTTAGTGATGGGTTTCATAGAAGTTGACCGGCTTGAAGAGGACCATGGTTTCTTTGCTGGTACGGAAGCATTGCCCCATGAAAGTTCACTATCGCATCTGTCTATTTTTAATCCTGTTTAGTGCAAGTACATCAGCTTTCGCACAGGCCTGGACCAACCAACCTGATATGAAGGTTAAACGCTCGGAAGCAGCAGCTGTTGAGTACAAAGGTGAACTCTACGTGTTCAATGGTTTTTCCAAAGGACTTTCCATTGGCAATAGCATTGAGAAGTACAATCCTAATACTAAACAGTGGAATATAATTGGCTCCTCATCAGTCGTTCAAGGTACCGCAGTTTCGCATACTGGTACGGTGCTGGTTGGTAACGAAGTTTGGTTAATAGGTGGTCGTATAGGTTCTCATCCGGGTAAGGTCACTCAAAACGTATGGAAATACAATCTGGACCAGCGTGTTTGGAGACAAGGTCCGAAGTTACCAAAACCGATGGCAGGCGGCGGCGCGGCACTGGTAAACAACAAGATTTATCATTTCGGTGGTATGGACGCTAACGCAAAATGCGATGTCGATTTTCACTATGTCTATGATTTAGCCAAGCCATCGGCTGGTTGGCAAAATAAATCAGCTTCTGCTGGAATGCCCTCAGCACGTAACCATTTTTCAACGGTTGTTGTAGACAATATTATTTACGCCATTGGTGGTCAGCATGGTCACGATGGTTGTCCTACAAAACGTGGTGGAAATGTTGCTCTCGTGCATTCGTACTCTCCACAAACCAATAAGTGGAAAAAACTGGCTGACCTGCCAGCTATTGAATCACATAATGAACCATCGACCTTTGTACACAACGGGTTTATTTACACCGTTGGGGGCGCCACTTCTGGTAATAAAGTATTGCGTTTTGACCCCGCCAAGAACAACTGGGAGCACATGGTTAATTTACCAGAGCCGCTGCTTGCTCCGGTCGCCAGAATTTATGATGGTAAACTGGTTGTTGCCGGTGGTGGTGCGCCAATTACAGCAAAGTCAAAAACACAGGTTCGTTCAATTGCGATCGCCAAATTCAAAGACGTAGCGACCAAAGCGACCGGTAACACTAACACAAGCACTGCTAACACAAACAGTAATTCAACAACTACCGGTGCGATAACAGGCACCACATCTACTGTCGGTAACTCTCAGCTCATCACAGTTGAAGCCGAATCTTATTACCAAAGGACCGTTACCAATACCCATAGTTGGGTAGAAAATACTCTTGCAGGTGCGAGTGCTGGAAAGTCAATGAAAACAACTCCTGACAACGGAGCATTGACTGAGAACATCAATTCAAGTCCGATGCTTAGTTATAACATTCGTTTCGCCAAAGCCGGTAACTATCAGCTATGGATAAGAGGCTGGGGTGACGAAAATGCCAGTGGTATTGGTAGTAGCGATAGTTTACATGCCGGTCTGAATGGTAAAAAGTCTGATACCGCTGACCGAATCGACGGCTTTCCCACAGGCTGGCATTGGTCAAAGCGTACACGTGATGGTGCGCCCGCAACGCTTACGGTACCCTCAGCAGGTGTACACCAGGTGAATCTGTGGATGCGTGAAGATGGGCTTGTTATCGATAAATTCTTGTTGGTTGATAACTCGAACTATGTGCCACAGGGAGCTGATTCAAGTAGTACCAGTGCATCGAGTAACAGTAACTCAGGCCCTGACACTTCGAATGTTGTCAGCGCCAGTACAAATACCGGTAACACAAGTACAAACACCAACACCAACACCAATAGCAATAGCAATAGCAATAGCAATAGCAATAGCAATAGCAATAGCAATAGCAGTACAACCGCAAGTACAACAATATCTGATGTCGATGGCGTGATTACGATAGAGGCCGAAGGTTACACTGCTAAAACTGGCAATAACCCACATCAATGGACAAGCGGGCAATTCGCAAACGCCAGTGGTGGCAAATCGATGATCGTACTGCCGAACAATGGAAAACTTGCCAGTAATATTACAGGAAGCCCAAAGCTATCTTATGCTGTTAATTTTTCAAGTGCTGGAACCTATTATGTATGGATAAGGGGTTGGGGTGATGAGAACAGCAATGGTATAGGCGGGAACGACAGCATACATGCAGGGCTTAACAACCTTATTTCACCGACAGCGGATAAAATTGATGGATTCCCAGCGGGTTGGCACTGGTCAAATCGAACGCGCGATGGCGTGTCGGCAAAGATTTTGGTACCAAGCGCTGGGGTGCATACGTTTAACTTATGGATGCGCGAAGATGGCTTTGCGATCGATCAGATCGTTCTGACAAAAAATGCATCATACAGACCAGTTGGAACAAGCGTTGTTGTGGCTGCAAATAATGTGACTACTGCTAGTAGTAACGTGAGTAACACCGGTGCCGTAAACACTAATGCAGGTAGTGCATCTAACGGCAATACGAATGTGGGCACAACAACTACAAACAGTACAAACTCTGGTAATACGAGTACCACCAATACAAGTACAAGCAGTACGAATGCTGTGTCACCGAGTAGTAATGGCATCGTGCTCACCGTGGAAGCGGAAGATTTCCTGGTTCGCTCAAACACAGCAAGTCATCAATGGATTAGAGCAGGTCTTTCTGGTGCCAGTGCAAATGCTTCTATGGTAACTACACCCGATATATTAAGCCTTAAAACCGCTGAGAAGAATGCTCCAATGATGAGTTATCTTCTGAACTTTCCAGAGCCGGGTAAATACTATCTTTGGGTTCGAGGTTGGGGTGATGAGCGTGCTAATGGTGCTGGTAGCAACGACAGTATTAATGCAGGATTAAACGGTAAGCTTTTGGCAAGTGCTGACAAGATAGACGGATTTCCAAGTGGTTGGCACTGGTCACAGCGTACCCGCGATGGAAATCCGGCAACGCTGACGGTGCCAAGCGCCGGTACACACAGCGTTAATTTCTGGATGCGTGAAGACGGATTTGCGATAGACAAGTTTGTTCTGACCAAAGACTCAGCTTATAAACCTACAGGCGTTGGTGCTGTTAGTACGCTTGTTACAACGAGCAGCGCTAGTCAAACTGCTCAGCAACAAACTAACAATACTGCATCAGCAAGTCAGTCCAATCAGGCATCCAGCTCGTTTGTGGCTCCTGCATCAAGGGCCTGGGAACTGGTACAAACGGTTAATGGCAGTTCCGTTACTGCTCGTCATGAAGCGGGAGCGGTGGCGGTGAATAACGTTCTCTACGTCATGGGTGGCCGTGGAAATCGACCTGTTCAATCTTATAATAAAGCCCAAAACAAGTGGACATCGCACGGCAAATCTCCGGTTTTGATGCATCATTTTCAGCCTGTGGCAATAGATAATAAAATCTATGTTATTGGTGCATTTAAAGATGATAAATTCCCAACAGAGAAACCGTTGGAGCACGTTTATATCTTCAATACCAACAATCATAAGTGGACAAAAAGTACAGAAATTCCGGTTAATCGACGTCGCGGCTCGGTTGGAGCTGCTGTGTACAATGGAAAAATATATCTCGTTGGTGGTAACACTGTGGGACATTCGGGCACTGCAGTAACCTGGTTTGATGAATACAATCCGGTCAATCAACAATGGCGTCGTTTACCCAATGCACCTCGAGCACGCGATCACATTACTATTGCCATTGCGGCAAACAAACTGGTAGTTGCCGGTGGCAGACGTTCGAAGCATCCGAATGTTCTAGGGGATACCGAGGCCCGCACCGATGTGTTTAACTTCAATACGGAACGCTGGGAGACAAACGCAGCCAACATTCCAACCAAACGCGCCGGCGCTATGACCGTTTCTGTAGGGGACGAGGTGGTTGTTATAGGCGGCGAATCTGTTTCAAAAGTCAGTGCGCATAATGATGTTGAAGCACTCAATGTTAAAACAGGAAAGTGGCGAAAACTACAATCGTTGCTTGTTGGGCGCCATAGTGGTGGGGCTGCGGTGCTGGGTGATAAAATTCAGGTAGTTTCAGGCAATACGACTCGAGGTGGTGGTAATGAGTCAATCAGTCATGAGACCTTGCTTCTAAACAAAAATTAGAAATATGATTGCTTCACGCACTCTAACCTGAGTGCGTGATCGCCCTGTGTATAGTGTTTTACGATGGACAACTAGCCAGACACGGGGGGATGAACCTTAAGATTGTGCGTAAAGTGGGTAACTGCTTTTTCAATCTGTATGCAACGTCAAATAGATTTAAGGGTAAATACCTATAAAAAGGTCAAACAATTTTCTCGATATATTACATGCTTTATGCATGCTCTGCTAACACAACAAACCATCGTATACAAACGGTAGAACTACTAAAAACTCAGATAAAACATCATTTGATTTGAACTTATTTCAGTTAGTAGTATGGGTTAGTACCCGCGTATACTAGGGTTATCTCTATCGTATTAAATTAATTCCTTTAAGCCAACAATTTTGTAATAGGAATCGTATTCTCATAACGCGTTTTTTGTTGCGTAAGTGTTAAAGTTCGCTCAGGAAATTGAGCTGTAATTGACTTGTCGGTCATAGAAGTTCAGTGATGATTTTAATCATATCGACAGCAGTTATATATCTCTGTTGATACGCTCTTATTTAGAATTTACCAGCAGTCTTGTTACGGCTAACAAGACGCTGAGTTGGCAGTCCAATCTCGGTAAACGGACAGCCATTTAGTTGTTTAACTATCAAGCACGGATTGGTTGTCTACTACAAAAACCAATTAATGCCGTAGTTAAAAACAGCGCAAAAAGTTAGTTGGATTTACGCTGATTGCAAGTCATTAAATTGACGCATGGGGTTAGGTCATGAAGCTTGGCATATTATCGTGTGAGCCAAAATCGTACAGTACGCGCCGGTTTAAGGAAGCAGCGCTAAATCGCGGACATACAGTTAATGTTCTGAACACGCTGAAGTTTGCTGTAGACATTCAGCAAGGCGAGCCGGACTTGTATTATCTACAAAGCTCATTAAACAGCTGCGAGAACTACGATGCTGTTTTACCGCGGATTGGGCCATCGATCACGTACTACGGAACGGCCGTGGTTCGGCAGTGTCAGGAAATGGATATTTTCTGTGCAAACACTGCGCGTGGAATTGCTAATTCTCGAGACAAACTGCGCAGTATGCAAATGTTAAGTCTCCACAATTTCGCCATGCCACGCACAACCTTCGTTCGAGATGAAGCAGATGTGCTTCCTGCTATTGAGAGGGTGGGCGGTGCCCCTGTAGTTATCAAACTGATCGAGAGCACTCAGGGAAAGGGTGTTCTGCTGGCAGAAACTATTTCCGCAGCTCAGTCCATTGTTGAGCTACTACAGAGTCAGAATCAAAATGTGTTAATTCAAAAGTTCGTTGCTGAAAGCAAAGGCAAAGATATACGCGCATTTGTTGTGGGTGATCGGGTTGTTGCGGCTATGCGAAGAGTTGCGCAGGGTCAGGAATTTCGTAGCAACGTTCATCGTGGAGGCGTAGCCGAAGTAGTCGATTTACCTGAAGCGTATATTGAAACCGCCGTTAGAGCCGCGCAAATTCTTGGACTAAGAGTAGCCGGTGTAGATATGCTTGAGTGCCGAGACGGGCCTCAAGTTCTGGAGGTCAATTCATCACCAGGCCTTGAAGGCATTGAGACCTGTACAGGGCTCGATGTTGCTGGCGCTGTTATTGACTACATAGCTGCGCAAGTCGATTTCCCTGAAATTGATATCCGACAGCGGCTAAACGTAAGTAAAGGGTATGGAGTCAGTGAGATATCAGTGCCGGAAGGGTCAAAATTTGTTGGCATTAGCATTGCCGACACCAATTTGGCAAATCAGGATATTAATGTATTAACACTGTATAGAGGCAACAAGGTTATTCCTAACCCGCGTGCACAACGAATTCTGGAAGCCAATGATAGATTACTTTGCTACGGTAAACTCGATTCAATGAGAAGTATGGTGCCTGCGAAAACACGGCAACGTCGGCGTCCGGAAGTACATGAACTGATGCCGCATTATCCGTTGCAGGTGGTAAGTTCGTCGCATTGATAATAATGGACCTCCACTACCAGTCAACATACAGTTTTTGCGGTCCACGGAAAGTAATATTTGCAGAGTAACCCATTGCCTGTTCATCTACCAGTCGCAGATTTGGTAATCGTTCTGTCAGTGCTTCCATAGCAACGGTTGCTTCAAGACGAGCTAAACGCGCTCCCAGACAAAAATGAATACCATGCCCAAATGATATGTGCCTGCGCGCGTTTTTACGCTTTATGTCGAATGTGGTGGGTGATTCGAACAATGAAGGCTGATGATTTGCCGCAGCAAGACTTAAAAATACCTGTGTTCCAGCAGGGATATCAACACCGGCGATTTGCGTATCCATGTTGGTTTGTCGGCGCCAGCTTGTTTGTGGGGATTCAAAGCGTAAGACTTCCTCTAACGCATTGGGAATGAGCGTGTGATCATTGCAAATCGTGTTCCAGTCACCCCGGCGTGGCAGTAAACACAATAGGGTATTACTTAAAAAATTACTAACAATTTCATGCCCTGCGAACGAGTGTCCATAAATTATGGATTCTACTTCTCGATAAGCTAATTCTTCCGGATTGGCTTCGTGCGCATTGAGTAATTCAGATGTCAGATCGTCTTTGCGGTCTTTTGCTCGATTGGCAACAAACGCTCGGCAATATCGCCAATACTTAAGCATTTTCTCCGCAATATCGACTTGTTCGTCTTCATCAGGATTTCCCCATGTAAAAGCCAACCTGTTACCTGTCCAGGACATGAGTTGCTTATCGTCTGATTCGTCGAATCCAATGAATCGAAAGATTATATGACCGGGAAGTGGATGACCAAAGGCGCTGACAAAGTCTACCGGACCGCCTTTGTCGATCATGGCGTCGATAAGTTCATGACTGCGTCTGCGAATATACGGCTCGAGAATTTTCATTCGACGACCGGAAAACCCATCCTGGGTGTATTTTCTGATTCTTGTGTGATCGGGTTGTTGTCTATTGGACATTACCGCTACAGGATTGAAGTCTTCGTGGGCAAGCACTTTAGCGGCACGCTCGCATATTGGAAATACCGGGTCTTGAACGTTTCCAGAAGAGTACACGTCGTGGTCGCGAAAAACCTCTGTTAGGTCTTCCATTCTGGTCAATACGAGATAGCCCAGTTTTTTCGAATAAAAGACAGGGTGTTCTTCTCTTATTTTTGCCAGTTGAGGATACGGGTTAGCAAGGTAATCTGCCGTGAACGTTGTGAAGTCATGGTCTATGGGACAACCGCTGGGTTGTGTTTGCGTTGGTACGCTGAGTTTATGGTACGCCCCTTCGTCATTTGCACTCATAGCTAGGTTACTCCCGGATATTAAGGGATGCTGATCATCATCGATTGCTGATTGTGCTTGGGATCCACATTAATATCAAATAACTTACTTCATTACGCCATACGAGCGCCAGAGCTTGTATCAAAGAAATGGGCAAGATTGGGTTTAAAACCAAATGCGACTGTTGAACCCTTTGCAGCTTCAGGTGGCTTTTCCGTTTTGGCGATAAATTCTACATTTGTCGGTGTGAGTAAGTGAACTAAAGCGTATTCACCCAGGTTCTCTACCAATTCAAGCGTACCCTCAACAACTGCATTGGCTGAATCAGTCATAGTGAGATGTTCGGGTCGCAAACCTACTTGCATATTGTTTGTGATGTCGCGGCCAAGAAGCGAGGTACCATTGGATGAAAGATCGCCAGCAGAGAAAAAATTCATCTTTGGGCTGCCAATAAACTGAGCCACAAAAGCATTTTCCGGGCGCTCGTAAAGATCAATTGGTGACCCAACCTGTTCTATACGTCCGTCACGTAAAACCACAATTTTGTCAGCTAGTGTCATTGCTTCGACTTGATCGTGTGTTACGTAAATCATGGTGGTTTCAAGACGCTCATGTAAACGCGCGATTTCCAGGCGTGTCTGCACGCGTAACGCAGCATCCAAATTTGACAATGGCTCATCAAATAAGAACACCTCTGGATTGCGAACAATTGCGCGGCCAATTGCGACCCGTTGGCGTTGGCCACCGGAGAGATGTCTCGGACTGCGCTCAAGGTAGTCTGTAATTTGTAGAATTTCGGCAGCTGCTCGCACGCGTTTATCAATCTCGGCCGGATCGGTTTTAGCTTGTTTGAGGCCAAATGCCATGTTTTTGTAAACCGTCATGTGCGGATAAAGAGCATAGGTTTGGAACACCATTGAAACGCCGCGTTTGGAGGCAGCAATCTCATTGACTTCTCTATCACCGATGGATACGCTTCCGCCGGAAATTTCCTCCAGGCCTGCGATCATTCTTAGCAACGTCGACTTACCACAACCAGATGGCCCAACAAAGACAACAAATTCACCATCAACAATATCGAGGTCGACGCCGTGCATTACCTGGGTACTACCATAACTCTTGCGCACGTCGCGCAGCGTCAAACTGGCCATTTTAACTCCGTATCACTAATTTCACGCCGCAAAATATCGGCGAATTCTGGGTAGGTCTCGGGCAATTCGCCCCAAAGTTGACGACTGGTGATAAAGCTGTCGGTTCCCAGCATTGCTTTTAGATCGCTCCAGCTTGGTTCGACATAGTCGAATCCGATTTTACCAGCATCGACATGTAGCGCGAAGACATACCAACTGGCGATGCTGCGTATTGTATAGGTAGGTAGGATGCCTTGCTGCAAACAGCTTTCCAGGGTTGGGCGAATAAAAATCGGGAACTTTGCCATTCCATCTGCACAGATCCTGGCTACGGTGTCACCGATGGCAGCGTTACCAAAGCGTCGGATAATTTCCTGAAGATAATCCGTTTTTGAAAAGGGCAGAGCGAGTGTAATCGCTGGAAGCACTTCTTTTGTTTCAAAGTTCTGAAAGTGTTCTAACAGGTGCGGAACACGCATCGCGGCGTCAAAGGTCTCAACACCTTCCAGGGCCGAAAGATAGGCTAGTGCGGTATGTCCACCATTTAGAACCCTGATTTTGGTTTCTTCATAGGGATCAACATCGGCAGTGACTGTTACTCCCACTTTTTCAAGCTCGGGCATTAGGGCAGCTGCTTGCGATTGTAATACCCATTGGACAAAATCTTCTGCCATGACCGGCGAGGTTACGGGTTTTCCGACCAGGGCTGAGATTTCGGTGCCAAGCTCAGCTGGGCTGCGCGGTGTAATCCGATCGACCATTGAGCAGGGAAAGGCTACGTTGTTATCTACCCAGTTTGCCAGATCGATCTGATCACATGCTTTGAGGTATGAAGTCAAGTTGCGGCGAAGCATTTTGCCATTTTGACGGATATTGTCACAGCAGGCTATTGTTAAAGGGGCACCGGTAGTGGCCACTCGATTAGCAAGTGCTTTGCGCAAATAGGCATAGACGCTTTGCCACCGTTCTCCGGAAATTTCTGCTTTGATCGTTGGGTCATTGAGGTTCAGATCACCTTTGGGGTCAGTGTAGTAACCACTTTCTGTTACAGTGATCGTAACCAAGTGTACCGATGGTTCAGACAACAATGCTTCGCAATCGATTGGTACAACGCTCCAATCAGCAAATCTTACATGGCTGCGAACACGTCGCAGATTTACATTACCGTTTGTCGAGTAGGCTTTTAGAAAATACCCATCGTGACGTTGGATATCTTCATTGGCGTTCTTAAACTGTGCGGACTCTGAATCGCGCAAGTTAACTGCCGCGATGCCCCAACGCAAATCACCAGAGGTTTGCATGTAGTCGTCTATATAGACAGCCTGGTGCGACCGATGGAAGGCACCAAAACCTAAATGCACAATACCAGTTTGACACGCTGTTCTGTCGTAGCTGGTTGCAAGAACAGGAACGTTGTGTCCACTGTTCATGATGAAGAAACTCGATTTGTCACCAGTTCTTTACGCACGGTTTCGCGATACTCAGATGGGGTCATTCCTTTTACTTTTAGAAAATGCCGATTAAAATTGGCAAGATTTTTAAACCCTGCTTCTTGCGCAATCGATGTGATTTGGGTATCGGAAGCATACAGCATCCCACATGCTTGACCAATACGAATACGGTTTAAAAAATTTACAAAACTGTGCCCTGTTACTGCCTGAAAGTTTCTGCTAAAAGTAATCTCTGTCATGTTTGCCATAGCCGCTGCTTGCGCAACTGAGAATGCTTCAAAAAAGTTTTTGGTGATATGGTCCACCACGTGGGCAATTCGAGCTTGTTTACTGCCACCTTCTGGTTGGATTAATTTTGTGACTGATAGCGTTTTCTTTTCTGCATGTTCATTTAGTCGGACCAGGAAACGCACAAACGCTAGAATGCGTTCGGCGCCTTTGTTGTCGCGAATGGATTCCATGTGTCCGCGAGCAAAGGTTGGGTTAAAATCTTCGAAAAAAATACCAGATTGGGCAAGTTGTAGTAGTTGTAATACCTGGGAAAACTCGGGAAATCCTTGCGCAAGCTTCTCAACACTTTCGTGGCTGAACTGGATTAGCATATCTCTGACTTCAACCGGTTTCGACCATACTTGATCAGTGATCCAGTTATGCGGCAGATTGGGTCCTGTCATAAACAAGTCACCGGCTTTAAAGTCACCGATATGATCACCGACGAAGGCTTTGCCTCGTGTTTCGACAATTAAATGCAGCTCATATTCCTCGTGAGCATGCCAACGACACAAGTCTGACGGCCACCCATGTTGCAGATAACGTATAGAGCGAGTGCTTCGATCAACAGTTTCAATTTCAGGTTCGATTATCGACATAGCATTATCTTTTTACAGAAGTGCCATTGGCGTCGATATTTCGCGGTACCTCCGCTGAACGAGATTGTCTTTTACCGCAGAAGATTATATTGTCTGAATTGGAGCTCATTTTACGGCGCCAAAGGTTAGTCCACGAACCAGTTGTTTCTGACAAAACCAACCCAGGATAACAATTGGTCCCACCGCTGCTGCCGATACTGCTGATAAACGGCCAAAAAACAAGCCTTCTGGTGCTCGGTTACCCTCAATTAGTTTGGACAGTGTTGACGCTTCCGTCGTGGTTAAGCGAACAGTCCAGTAGGCTTCGTTCCAACAGAATATGAAACACAAAAGTGCCGTTGACGCGACGCCTCCCCATGCCAGTGGGATAAGGATGTCTTTAATTTCACCCCAGGTACTAACACCATCCATCTTGCCGGCCTCGATGATTTCCTTGGGAATTTCCTTGAAATAAGTGAATAACATCCAAATAACGATAGGCAGATTAACCAAACACAGTACGATGATGATCAGAAAATGCGTATCGTAAATCTGCAGGTAATTCTTGGTTAGAAATGTCATTGGGTAGAGCACGGCAGCAGCCGGTAACATTTTTGTCGATAGCATCCAGACCAGAATATCCTTGGTATGTCGGCTTGGATTAAAGGACATGGCATAAGCTGCCGGAACGCCAACAACCAGGGCCAGTGTTGTTGCAAACGTGGAAGTAATGACCGAATTAATGGCAAAACGCCAGTAGTCATAGTTTTGGGTCATGTTGAGGTAGTTTTCGAGCGTCGGTTTAAATGTGAACAGAAACTCGGGTTTAACGGCATCAGCATCCGTTTTGAAACTGGTAAATACCAGCCAAAAGATGGGAAAGAAGAATACCAGTGCAACGCCCCAGGCCAATATAGGCCAAAACACTTTTCCAAACTTGGATGATTGATCGATGACTGCCATACCGATGTCCTAGTCCATCAAATTTTTGCCAACCATGCGCAACAAGAATATAGCCACGATGTTCGCAAGTATTACGGCGAAGATGCCAGCGGCACTGGCCGCGCCAATATTATTCGAGGTAAATTCACCGATCAAATATGGGAGGTTTTTGTTGCCGTTACCACGACTTACTATTTCGATCTCAGCATAGAGCGAAAGATGAAAAATTGATTGGATCATCACGACAATGGCAATTGGCCGTGCCAGGTGCGGTATCGTTAAATTCCGAAATCTCGACCACGCACTTGCACCATCCAGAATAGCCGCCTCTTTTTGGGATTCATCTTCTGACTGCAATGAAGTCATGAAGATTAATACGGCGAAAGGTGTCCATTGCCACGTAACCATGATGATTACCGCATAAGCGGAAGTTTGAGTCGCACGAAAAGAAATCGGTTCGATCTCTGGCCACATTGAGAAAAATGCACCAAGCACGGGAAAGTCGTGCAGCCCCCTCACCATGGCATTAATGCCATCGACAGCAATGCCGTTCAGACCCAACACAGGGTCCAGAATCATGTTGATCCAAAGTACGGCATTCACCGCAGGCATGACAAAAAACGGGGAGATAAGCAGAACGCGGACAATTCCTCGTCCAGGAAATGATCGGTTAACCAGCATGGCCAGAGCCAAACCCAGAATGACGGTTAATACGAGAATGCTGACAACAATAAAAAGGCTGTTCTGTACGGCAAACCAAAAATCTTTAGCACTGAACAAAACGTATTCATAGTTCCCAAATCCACGCCAATTACTCAGACTTGGTGTTGTCCATTCGGGTTTACGTAAGTTGTTGAGAACATATCGAATGAATGAAAAATAGAGCGTCATGCTCAGAGGAACTAACATCCAAAGCAGCAACAACACAACGGCTGGGGTTTGCAATAGTCGTGGTATCGTTCTGTTGGCCATGGCTCTATAAACGTTGTAATCTTGGGGTGCTACCCCGAAATCATTGACTGTGTTTTGGTATCCATTCTTCGCGCCTGTCGCGAGTTACAGAAAGCTTCCAACACTGGTAATTTGCCTCGATTTGCTTCAGAACCTGTTTAAGATGAATAGTTCTGATCGTAAAAAAGGCTCGGTTGGATTCGGAATCCACCGAGCCTTTTTTCGGTTTTGCCTGGCTATTTATTAATAATAACCTGCTTCTTGCATGATCGCATCAGCCGCTTCTTGAGCAGCCGCCAACGCTTCATCAACCGACTTTGCTCCTGAAAGGGCCGCAGCCATTTCTTGTGCTACTGCACCACCCACTTCTGGGAATTCCGGAATTGCTGCGAACTGGACACCAACATAAGGTTTCAGATCTGTGGCTTCTGGAGCTGCAGATTCAATGGCAGCCATTTCAGCTTCTGCAAAACCAGCCGCTTCCTGGAACTCAGGGTACGCATAAGTTGAAGCACGAGTACCTGTTGGTACATCACTCCAACCAAATTCTGGATGATCAGCAACCGCTTTTATGTACTCTTTAGAAGTTGCCCACTCGATGAATTTCTTTGACTCTTCAGCATTTGGAGATCCGGCAGGTACCGCCATTGCCCAAGCCCACAACCAATTCGCACCAACCGGATTACCAGCATTAGGTGACTGTGCATAAGCAACACCTTCAACTTCGAGGAAAGATGCAGCGATTGTTGCGTCAATCCACATGCCACATTTGCCTTCGTTGTACAGTGCCAGAATTTCGTTGAATGAGTTACCTTCAGACCCTGGAGGACCATAGTTGCCTAGAAGATCAACATAGAAATTGATAGCATCTTTCCACTCTTGAGATTCGAGCTGCGGCTTGAAGTCTTTGTCGAACCACGTGCCACCGAAAGAATTTACCATGGTAGTGATGAATGCCATGTTGTCACCCCAGCCTGGCTTACCGCGCAAACATGCGCCATAAACGCCATCATCTGGATTGTGCATGGCTTCTGCAGCAGCTTTGATGTTATCCCAGGAATCGTTGTCTTTAATGGATACGCCAGCGGCGTCCGCCAGGTCTTTACGGTACATAACCATAGAAGACTCACCATAAAAAGGTGCAGCATAGAGTTGACCTTCGTGGGAAAGACCGTTACGCATTGCAGGCAACATATCGTCAAGGTCGTAATCTTCACCAAAATTGAGTGGCTCAATCCAGCCCGCAGCTCCCCAGATTGGCGCTTCCTGCATACCGATGTTGATAATGTCGTATTGACCACCACCAGTTGCTGTGTCTGAAGTTACCTGCTCACGAAGCACGCCTTCTTCGAGTGAAACCCAGTTTAATTTGACACCAGTTCGTGCGGCATAGGCTCCGGCAACTTTCTGCATGTTGATCATGTGACCGTTGTTTACGATCGCGATTGTAAGCTCACTTTCTGCGGATGCTGTGGTCGCGGTGGCGACTCCCAGCGTCATGGCCAGAGCCGTTTTGCAAATTAAATTCATATTTTCTCCAAGAAACTTAATAAAACAAGTTGTGTATTGACCGAGTAATGTGCGTGATTACATACTAACGGGCAAATACGATAGTAACAAAATTGCGTACAATATTATCAATATATGCCGTTTTACCTCTCAATTTATAGATTATAAAAGTGTTGTTGTGGGAAAAAAACAGATAGTACGCAAATGTGCCAACTCAGCCTAAATCGAATGAAACAACGCAATCAGGCACGTATGGCTATTTGTGAACCAGGCGTTTCAAACACAATCACAAAATACCGGTTTTCAGACCACTTTATTGGTCCCGATTAGTCGAAAATAGTCGCGATATCGCTATCGTCTGGTCACGTGTATTGTGTGGAAAAGTAAGCAAATTTCAGCTAAATCACGGGAATAAAAAACACGCGCAACCTTATCAGAACTAAAAGGTATCGCCAACGTTACATGGAATCTGACGATTGGTCTCGATCGTCATTCAGTGGTCTTTCGGCATATCTCTGCAACAACGCATTGAATGCATACAATCCAAACAGTGCAAATACAGCAAGGTGTAGTAATTCAGGCAATTCGGCATCAACCAAGGTGAACATAGCAATCACTGCCGGATCACTAACCCCTGCGACAAGTTGTTGCAGTATGATGCCATCGGCCAGCATTCCTGCTAGCGCCGGCGCAGATAAATTGGACAACACAATATCGGCCGCTGTCACTGGCAACCCCATTCCTAAATCCAGTGAGGCTATTGCCACGAGTGCAAGTGCTATCAATAGTGATCCTTGAGACCATTGTGCAATCATTATTGTTCAACGTTTTGCCGTAGCATGGACACAGAACGCATATTTGCTTGAGGCTCTGTAACAGGACCGGTACCAGTTGCAGCGTAAGAACCATAGAGTTCTTGAAGAATCGCGAACTGTGCGGTATCCGCAGACAAAGCTTGTACGTTAGCGCCTGAGCCCGCAGAATTTACCGCAGTTAGACTGAATTTCTCTTTCGGCAGCAGTTTAACCTTGGACAAGGTAGCTATGGCTGTACCAACAAGGCGATAGGTGCCGCCAGTTGAAGCAGTGTTAAGCACATAGTTGGCGCCTTCTGCCTGTGCGGTTAAAAAACAAATGTTGACAGAGCAACTGCGCCCAACAACTTTGATAGATGGGTTGACTTCATGCATCCTCCAGGATTTGAATTTAAGCCGTAATGACTTGAAGGATATTATTAAAGCCATTAGCACCAATCTCAAACTACGCTATATTGCTGATATAGGTGAAAAAATTCATTTACGCTTTTTGGCAGATATTGCCTTACGATGTGCTTTAGGCAGAAATCTGCCGAGGTTTTTCAGCTAATGAGAACTGTATCTAATCGTTAATGGAACGTACGATACCTAACCGAAGCATCTTGTCATTCAATGTTCTACAGTTTATTCGTAGTGCTTTTATAACATCGGAAACTCGTCCATTATGCTCTAACAAACAGGTCTCAATGACATATTTTTCATACACCAGAACTCTAACTTAAACGATGCATTCTCATCTGATACACGGAACGCCACACGTTGTGCTGATATCGCACCGTCGTAACGATCCCTGACGCTTTACAAGGTAAGTAGTAGCTCTTCAGGTTCGATCGGTTTTTCAAGAAAATCGACAGCGCCGAGGCGCATTGCTTTCACCACATCAGGTACCGTGGTAAAACCTGAAAAAATATGATAGGTGTTTGATCATCATCGACTACCAGCGCAGTGAATGTGTTGCTGCTGTTCTGGTTATCCATGCTAGCTTTAGTGCGTCGTAAGAGTGGGTAACAACAGTGTAAACGTACGTTCATCTGTAACGCCAGAGTAAATCAATACCCCTCTGTGACTTTCGGCAATTTGATTGGCAAAGGTTTATCCAAGTCAAAGTCCACCATGTGTGTCTTTGCCACCAATCGCTTCTGTTGTCGGTAAATTCTTAACAGCAACAGCCCTATGCAGACAAATGCAAGGGTAATAGCGCTCTGATAAAATGCCATAAGATGGTAAGACATTTTGGGTACTAAGGTAATAAACTGCCACGGCTGCGTGCGTAGCCTGGATACGTAGTTCCGGTATTGAGAAAATGCTTCTGTGGCCTTTTGGGTCTCCAGATTAGTTACTCGATAGTGGTGCTCTTTATGAATTGCAGTGATTTCATCTGCCGTTAGTGGGTGTGTAGGTTTATATAACAATTGTTTTTCTGAGGTAAGAATAACCACGCCATGTTCGTCGGTAATGGCAGTTTCAATTTTCACCCCTTTCCAGGTTTCAACAGGAGCCGCCAATGCCATTTTTGCAACCACACCAATGTCTTTCGCATCGACTATCACAGGCTCGGCAAAAAAATAACCTGGTTCTCCGGTTGTCGCACCCACGGCGAAATAAGTTGATGTTTTTGCAAGTAGCGCACCTTTAAAATAGGGTCGAAGTGAATAGTCGTTACCAACAAAGCTAACTTCATTGTTCCAGTTGTTCGACGCTACTGTTATCCCTTGTGTATCCGTAAGAAAAGCGGAATCCAGGCCACTATCATTTAGTGCTGATTCGAGCCTGAGATTAGCTGTTTTTATACTGCCAGTGTTCGAAGCTGTAACGGCATTAACTATCTCGGTATCTGCAGACAGGAGTTTGGTAATAAACGACAGTCGTTCGATCTGGCGATCAAGCTCCTTGACTTGTGCAGATATAGAGCGTGATTGCGTAATAGAGACGCGATTAAGCTCAAAGAAATAGGCGGCAGCATAGATTGCAAGTATTACTGCTATCACTCCGATAATTTGTTTACGGCTGAACTTTGAAATTCACGCATTGAAGGTGTATTAGATGGTTAAGTTATTGGATTGCATGGTTTACAGAAGCGTGCAGAAAAAAAGTTTAGTAGTTCCAAAGCGTGCCATCTTCTAATCGTACTACTGGGTGGCTACCAGGTTTATAACTGTAGCGCTGCGCTTCTTTCTCATCAAAATCGACTCCAAGCCCAGGAGCATTGCTAACAAACATTTGTCCGTTTTCCATTTTGTGGTTGGAAGGAAACAGGGCAGCACATTCTGGTGTACCCAACACCAGGTATTCCTGAATGCCGAAGTTAGGAGCCCATGCATTCAAATGTGCCTGTGCTGCCATACTGACAGGTGAGTGACTTGGCGCTCCGTGGAAACCAGTTTTTACGTGGTGCAGACCGGCAAGATCGATAATGCGTTTAACGTGAGTGATACCGCCTGCATAGGTCACAGCAACCCGAATGAAATCAATTAATTCGTTCTCAATTAATTTGTTGCAATCCCAGATCGAATTGAACACCTCGCCAATAGCAATGGGTACTGTTGAATGCTGTCGCAAAAGTTTTAAGGAATCTTGATCTTCAGCAGGTGTCGGGTCTTCGAGCCAAAATAAATTAACTGGCTCAACCTCTTTGGCGAACTCAGCCGCTTCACGAGGTAGAAGTCGGTGATGCACATCATGCAAAATTTTTAACTCCGGGCCGAACCGATCGCGAATCTTGGCTAACGCGCCCGGCATATAGTGCATGTACCGATCTGTATCCCAGATTTCTATCTGAGGTTGGATACCACTGAAGTCGGTCATGTAGTTTGTGGAATGGCCTTTTTGCTTGGGAACGGCGTAACTTGCGCTTGGCATGCCCGGGATAGCGCATTGCACGCGCACGGCCTTATAGCCTTTATCAACAAAATGGGCTACTGAATCGATCAAATCTTCCAGATCGGCCCCGGTTGCGTGTGCATACACCATCGCCCCTTCACGGCATTTGCCGCCAAATAGCTGATACAGCGGCATATTGGCAAGCTTTCCTTTGATGTCCCACAGTGCCATATCGATAGCGCCGAAGGCAGCCATTGCGATGGGGCCACGACGAAAGTAGGCTCCACGATAGAAGAACTGCCAGATGTCTTCGCTATTACGCGGGTCCATACCGATCAGGCACGGAATCAGATAATCCTGCAGATAGGTTGCCGGCAGGGTTTCGCGATTGTTAATAGTCGCATCGCCTAGTCCATAGATGCCCTGATCGGTCATGATTTTAAGCGTCACGTAGTTTTTGCCGGGTCCACCGACAAACACTTTTGCGTCTGTGATTTTCATATCCGGTTTCTACGCCCTCAGATGCATTAAGCTTAGTTTAAATGTGCAACATCAGTCCAACTAGCGTCTTCCCGGATCAGATCAATAACCTGTTGGTATTGACTGCCTTCTTTAAAAGTAGGGTAGGGATTGACCTTTTCGCCACGAATATCGTTTACGAATTCACGCGCTAGAAAATGCCAGCATAATTCTGTATCACCCTGGACTTCAGGCATGCTTGTCATAATATTTTGAGGAATCGGCAAGGCTTCCCACTGTTTACTGAAACCGCAATGATATAACTGGCCACTACCATAATGACCTTGTAGATAAATCGCACCATCGCTGCCATAAAATACAATGTGATCATCGTTAAATCTAGGAGTTAATCCCCCGTGTTTGAATAGCACTGAAACGGGTTTGGTTGCGAATTGACTTTGCAGTTTTGCCAGCACTGTGTATGACCATTCGACATTGCTTTCACCCCAGTCAATTGAGGGGTCATTAAGGTCGTTTGGGATGCAGTTTCTTCGGGTCATGAAATTGTGTACGACCTCAACAATAGGTGCTTTGCCTAAATCGTCTCGCACATCACCAGTGATTGAAAGAAGATTATCACCGACAACAGCGGTAACAATCGATAAAGTATGAGTAAAGTTGTTGTTTAGTCGACCACCACCATCTTCTCTACGATGAGACCAACCAAAGGGGATATCTCGTTCCAGATTAAAATGCGATATACACTCAACTTCAAGTAGTTCACCGATAACGTGTTGTTCGACTAACTGTTTGGCGTGCAGAACGCTGGGCGTGTAGCGAAAGCTTGCAGCATAGGCAGTTTTTACATTTTTTGTTTTTGCAAGCTCATATAACTCAATTGCAGATTTTCCGCTATCGGTCATAGGTTTGTCACAAAACACATGACACCCCTGTTCTATCGCCATCTTGATGGGATCATAATGAGCGCCACCGGGCGTTCCTATTGAAACAATATCCGGTTTGCAAGCAGCCAATGCTTCCTGCCAGTCAGTAGGTGAATAGGCATACCTTTTTTGCAGCCAATTCTCCTACAACTTTCGGTGTTCGGCCAGCGATACCAATTACATCAGTACCTGCCGCTCGAAATGCGTCAATATGGCCTTCGCCGGCAAAGCCGGTGCCGTAAACCAGCAATTTCATTGAATATCCTCAGTATAGTTAGAATAGCAGGCAGTCATTTTGCCAATCAATTGGAAAAGTATACAAATTGGTATTGCCATTTTTCCAGCGCATTAAATCATGAGGCTGGATGACTATATGAGATGCATTCAGTTTCGCATTGGTTTACCTTTAAACAATACAGGATATTGAACACTATGAGACTAGAAGGAAAATCGGCGCTAATAACTGGCGCTGCACGGGGTATCGGTCGAGGCTTTGCGCAAGCCTATATTCGCGAAGGGGCTACGGTTGCTATTGCGGACATTCACCTGAAGGCTGCAGAACAAACTGCGGCCGAGCTGGGTGACGCGGCCTACGCGGTTCATATCGATGTAAGCGATCAAAAAACTATCGATGCTGCTATTGGTGAGGTAGTAGAAAAAGCCGGAAAGCTCGATATCCTGATCAACAACGCCGCTTTGTTCGACGCTGCAGAGACTGTTGATATAACACGTGCAAGTTATGACAAGCTGTATGCAGTCAACGTGGGCGGAACTATATTTACTCTGCAAGCTGCGGCCAAGCAGATGATCAAACAAGGTCATGGTGGCAAAATTATCAATATGGCGTCACAAGCTGGCCGGCGAGGTGAGAGCCTGGTGTTAGTTTATTGTTCGACTAAAGCCGCTGTGATATCCCTGACTCAATCTGCAGGTCTTAATTTAATCAAGCACGGGATTAACGTTAATGCAATAGCGCCAGGTGTAGTGGATGGCGAGCACTGGAAACATGTTGATTCCATGTTCGCAAAGCTGGAAGGTAAGAAAGCAGGGCAGAAAAAAGCAGAGGTAGAAGCTGATGTGCCTGCTGGTCGGTTTGCTACACCTGACGATTTAACCGGTATGGCGATCTTTTTAGCCTCTGCTGAATCAGATTATATTTTGTCTCAAACTTATAATGTTGACGGTGGTCAATGGATGAGCTGATAGGCAATTTATCAACACTGTTGCATGTGATTCCGGCTCAGTACCAATATTGTAGTGATGAACTTACGGTTTTTTCCTCATTAACTGCATGGTTTGTTCTCTAGTGGGTGCAGACATTGCTCCAGTACCCGAGCCAGCGCATTTTAGTGTTGCCGCTGCGTTAGCGAAATGGATTGCGCTCTGCTCATCTTGCCCTTCGCTTAGTCCCAAAGTAAACACACCGTGCCATACATCGCCGGCTGCCAATGTGTCTTTGATTTCCATGCTGTAGGTTGGAGTATGGTGCGGTTTTCCGTTTTGCACATGGATAACACCGTTACTACCATCGGTAACACAAACCCAGGCTGCAAGTTTTGCGCTAGCTGCTAGCAATGACTCTTCTTTGTTTTTAATGCCAGTGTAAGCTGTCAGTCCTTGCATTGAGAACGCGACATGGGTTGCCAGTTGCAGAGTCTGTTCAGGAATCGGCGCTTCAGCATCAACCACACCCGGCACTCCAAGTCGACGTGCTAATCTTAAGACAGCAACTGCGCCATCAGTCCAGCGCGTATCAGTGAGTACAGCATCAAACGGTTGACTATCCGTCTCGCTGATTACAAACTCGGGTGGTGTATCGCTGCTAAGCCATCTTGGGGATTCCTCAAAACCACTACCGCGGTAATTCACTATCTGGCGCTCGCCCGCCGCATCAATAAGTACGGATGAGAATGAGGTGATAGCACGCTTGCTAACCTGTAGGTAAGTGCTATCGATATTTTCCTGATGTAGTGTTTGACCGATTTCTTTGCCAAGCCAGTCATCGCCAATTCGAGCAGCGAGACTGACACGGCCTTGTTGCCTGGCAATAGCGATGGCTGCGTTCGTAGCACCACCGCCAATGATCATTCTGGCGGTATTTGCAATGTATTTCTCCGAACGGGCGGGCATGGCTGGAACGTCAAAAACAAAATCGGCTGTACTCAGACCGCAGACAAGGATATGGGACATAGTTGAATCAATGCAATTTAATATATTTCAAGATTGAAGGCCTGAGATAGTCATTTTTATGAAATCTTGCGTAAACAATTCGAGTGCAGGTATATTGGCAAAGGTACGTCAAACAGCCTGGTCAGGTATGGCAGTTTAGTATGTTTACGGGGCTGTTTGCTTAAGGTTAGATGCAAGAGCTATCACAAAAGTGTCACTTGATCAGTGCGGAAAGCCAGATATCTCGTTTGTAGATTGACAATCGCCACTGGCTCGGTGGTAGACTACCATACCAGATGGAAAATAACGCACTGACAAGCTTTGCTGCTGACAAGAACGCCCAGCGCGACTTGCACTGCGTTTTTTGCAGTATCGCTATATTCACGATCACTTGGAGGAAATATGTTCAAAAAAATTTCTGCAGTTCTAACCGGTGCAGTAATGTGCCTGTCGTTCAATGTCAATGCAGCTGAAACCTGGCGGGCCTGGAACATCCATAATGAGGGCCACCCGAATACCGCTGCAATGGACAAATTCTCAGAGCTTGTTGGCGCAGCCACCAAAGACGAAATCAAACTGGAAGTTTTTCATGGTGGCGTACTGGGCTCTCAGCCAGATGCACTTGAGCAGGTTCGTATTGGTGCTATTGAAATCGGCAACTTCAATCTTGGCCCAATTGGCCCGATGGTCAAAGAAGCCAATCTGGTGTCCTTGCCTTTTATTTTCAAGAGCGTGCCGCACATGTTCCGCGTTCTTGAAGGAGAAGCGGGGAGCATTATGGCATCAGCTATGGCCGAAGCTGGTGTTATGCCGCTTGCGTGGGTCGATGCAGGTGCACGTTCTTTCTATAGCCAAAAGCCTATTAACACGCCGGCTGATGTCGAGGGTTTGAAGATTCGGGTTATGAACAACGATTTGTACACGTCGATGATATCGGCGATGGGCGGCAACCCATCACCAATGGCGTTCGCAGAAGTTCAGCAGGCACTTAAAACCGGCGTTGTTGATGGAGCGGAGAACAACTTTCCGTCATTCAAAAATGTAGGCCACTACGAGGTCACAACTCATTACTCACTCAGTGAGCACCTGATCATTCCTGAGTGCATTTGCGTGAACACGGCAAAGTTCGAAGCACTGTC
>CAYTJF010000062.1:0-24496 GCA_964437945.1 uncultured Granulosicoccaceae bacterium | reverse complement strand
TGGATGGTGAAGCCAGACGACGGTGGCGTGGTTTCAATGGGTCTTCTACCTTCCAGTGCCAATGCGTCAGCCAATTTAAACGTTCACCGATTTAGCGCTGAGGCGGTATCTTTTGGTGTCAGTGTTGAATCTGACCAGGGTTCTCCTGAATCTATCCCAAAGGGTCCGGTACTGTATCAGGGTAAAATTCAGAGCTTGGCCTATTAGTGTAGCCACACGTTCTTACCCAATAAGTTTGGTTCAGATAGTTTACATTTGCCCTAACGCTGCATGAAACTTATATCCACTCACATCACATGCTGTGGTTGTGTGATCTCTTAGCCGTGTTACGTAACAATACTACTGGCATTCAATATTGCCAGTGTGGATGAAAATCGTCGCTAGTTCAGTTGATTGTGGGTTGTATCACACAACATACAATTGCCGAATATATACCGCCCGAACAATTGCACTTTGGTACGGTAATTTCGTTACCAAATTCATTCAGCGTTCATACCAGATGTTTTTTATAGTGAGCAGATTTGCGGTGCGGTTTTTTCGACATTCACCTGCACGATAGTCTCGAACGGCTTTATAATCTGCGGTTGCCGGCCGAAACAAGGTCATTAGCTTTGAATTTACTAATTATCGTACTTTAGCCATCGTTTTCTGTGGTTCAGGTTTTGTGGATTATCTTGTGGGTTATAAATCTTGTGGATTATAAAGAAAGAGGAGTTTATTAATGACTGACATCGAAACGCTACTCGGTGACGAAGCCGGCCATTTGCTCGAACACACCTGCAAAGGCATTCCAAAGGAGCTGGTGCACACGCCAGGCCCTGATTTTGTTGATCGGGTTATTGCTCCGAGTGATCGTGGTCCGGGCACCATGCGTGCGATGCAACAGATCTTTAATTCCGGGCGTCTTGGTGGAACCGGGTATGTGTCCATGTTGCCGGTTGATCAAGGGATTGAGCATTCAGCTGGCGCATCGTTTGCTCCCAATCCAGTCTATTTCGATCCGTCCAACATTGTGGAACTGGCCATTGAAGGTGGTTGCAACTGTGTGGCATCGACCTTGGGTGTGTTGGGTTCGGTCTCTCGACAGTACGCTCATCGTATTCCGTTTATGGTTAAGTTAAATCACAACGAAACCCTGACTCTGCCGGCGATCTATGAGCAAACCCTGTTTGCGCAGGTTGAACAGGCGTTCGATCTGGGTGCATTGGCTGTTGGAGCAACAATCTATTTCGGCTCACCTGAGTCTCGTCAGCAAATCACCGAAATTTCTGAGGCGTTCTACCGCGCACATCAGCTTGGCATGGTAACCGTGCTCTGGGCCTATTTACGAAACCCTGCTTATAAAAAAGACGGTGTGGATTACCACATATCTTCCGATCTGACCAGCCAGGCCAATCACATTGCATCGACGATTCAGGCCGATATCGTCAAGCAGAAACAAGCTGAGAATAACGGTGGTTACAACGCAATTGGTTTTGGTCACACTAATCCAAAAGTGTACTCTGAACTAGCAAATGAGCATCCGGTTGATCTGGTTCGGTATCAAGTTGCAAACTGCTATATGGGCCGTGCAGGGTTGATTAACTCTGGTGGTGGGTCAGGCGATAACGATCTGGCTCAAGCGGTTCGCACAGCCGTAATAAACAAGCGGGCAGGAGGTATGGGGCTGATATCCGGACGTAAAGCCTTTCAAAAACCGATGGCCGAAGGCGCCGAGCTGTTGCACGCCATTCAGGATGTTTATCTTGATGACAAGATCACCGTTGCGTAGCTAATTTCGAGCGCGCTAACTAACGCTTGGGGCTGACAAACGATCAATAGCTTCCTGGTATCGTGCTAGAGTGCCACTAATCACCGATTCGGGTAACACAGGGCCCGGATCGGTTTTATCCCAATCTACCGTTTCCAGATAATCGCGCACAAATTGTTTGTCAAAGCTTGCCGGGCTTGAGCCTGGTAGCCAGGTGCTCGCCTCCCAAAAGCGTGATGAATCCGGGGTGAGAATCTCATCCATAAGCGTCAGCTTGCCTTGTTCGTTCAAGCCAAACTCGAATTTGGTATCGGCGATGATGATGCCACGTTCTGCTGCATATAAAGCTGCAGCGTTATACAGGCTTAGACTGACTGATTTAACCTCGTTGGCCATTGGCGTGCCAATGTGGTCGATCATCTGATCGAAGCTTATGTTTTCATCATGATCGCCCAGTGCCGCTTTCGTGGATGGTGTAAACAGTACTTCAGGCAATTTGTCAGCTTGTTGTAATCCGCTTGGCAGTGGTAAATCGCAGATCTTGCCGGTACGTTGGTAATCTTTCCAGCCAGAACCAATCAGGTATCCCCGTACCACCGCTTCCACTGGCAGCGGTTTGAGTTTTTTTACAATCATGCTTCGACCCATTGCTTGGCCCCGCTCTTTGGGGTCGGGCAACACCTCGTGTAAAGACAGTTTTGCCAGATGGTTAGGCACCATATCGCTCATACGATCAAACCAGAACAGGGCAAGCTGGGTCAGTAACTTACCTTTACCCGGAATCACATTCGGCAGAATGACATCGAAAGCCGAGACGCGGTCGGTGGCAACAATGAGCCAGTGTTCGTGATCTATCTGGTAGATGTCGCGCACCTTGCCTCGGTAGTGCAGGGCTAAGGAAGTCAAACTGGAGGTATGCAGTCCTTCAGTGCTCATGGGTATTTTTTTGTCGATTGACGAATAGATTAATCCAGCGCTCAAGTATACTCAAACACTTGAGAATACAGGCGAAATTCATTGATGGCTGATCTTCAAAAGGGGAGTGCCCAGCCGGGCGGTGTGGCTGCGCAGGTGGGGGTTGTAATGGGTAGCAACAGCGACTGGACTACCATGCGCCACGCTGTAGACATGCTTCAGAGTCTGGGTGTTGCCGTTGAAGCACAGGTAATTTCCGCTCATCGTATGCCCGATGACATGTTTGACTATGCTCACAGTGCGCAATTGAGAGGTTTGGCCTGCATCATTGCTGGTGCGGGTGGTGCAGCTCATCTGCCGGGCATGTTGGCGTCCAAAACTACTGTGCCGGTTCTTGGTGTGCCAGTGGCCACAAAACATCTGGGTGGGCAGGATTCACTTTATTCAATTGTGCAAATGCCGCGTGGTATACCCGTTGCCACGTTTGCCATCGGAGATGCCGGTGCTGCTAACGCCGGGTTATTTGCCGCTGCTATGTTGGCGCACAACGATCCGGTGCTACTGGAAAAACTCAATGCTTATCGCGACGAGCTGACAAGCAAAGCCAAAGCCATGGAGCTTCCCCCAAGAGATTCAGGCACATGAGTAACACAACAGCGCTGTTACCCGGTGCATCGGTTGGCGTTATTGGTGGAGGTCAACTGGGTCGCTATTTTGTATTGGCTGCACGTCGTTTAGGTTATGACACATGGGTCTTGGATCCTGATATTACTGCGCCTGCCATGCAAGTTTGTGAACATTCAGTTGTTGGCGCATACGATGATCGTGATGCCTTAATGTCTATGGCAAACGCCTGCGATGCTGTCACTATTGAATTTGAAAATGTACCAGCCGCCAGTCTCGAACTTATTGCATCAAGCACGCGTGTTGCACCGCCTGTGCAAGCTGTCACCATTGCGCAAGATCGGCACGCAGAAAAATCACTCGCTAAAGAGCATGGATTGGAAACGGCACCTTATGTTGTTATCGAATCTCACGCGGACATCGGCGCTGCGTTACATTCACTTCAACTACCGGCTATTTTGAAAACCACGCGACTCGGTTACGACGGAAAAGGACAGCAAACCTGTCATTCAGAGGAGGATGTTGCAGCGGCCTTCGATGCACTGGGAGGGGTCGCTTGCGTGCTCGAACAACGTATCGATCTTAAAGCCGAAATTTCTGTCGTGATGGCGCGCAGTGCTGACGGACAGTCGCAGTGTTTCCCGGTTGCCCAGAACAGTCACACCAATGGGATTCTTGACACCACTGTGGTTCCAGCCGGCATCGAGGCATCGCTGTGCGATCAGGCACAAAAGCTTGCCATACGATTAGCTGATGGTCTGGATTATATTGGCGTGTTGGCAATTGAATTTTTTATTAACCAAAGCGATGAACTGTTGTTCAACGAGTTGGCACCACGACCACACAATAGTGGCCATTACACGCTGGATGCGACCGTGTGTTGCCAGTTCGAGCAACAACTAAGAGCGCTATGCGCCATACCTTTGGGTTCTACCCGGCTACTTTCGCCAGTGTGCATGTTGAATGTACTAGGAGATAGCTGGCCCGAGCAAGGATTACCGGACTGGTCTAACGTAATGCGACAGAACGATGCGCATTTACACCTGTACGGTAAAGCTGCCGCTCGCGCCAATCGAAAGATGGGCCATATCAACTGTTTGGCACCTGATGCTGCTACGGCGTTTACAACAGCTGGTCAGTTGCGAGAGTCACTGAAAATATAACGATTCAGATTCGGTCGTTTTTCTGCGCAAGACTTGGATTATCTGCACGTGGGTTAACTGCATGCGGATTACCTGCATTCGCTAATTGCCCACATGTGCTGTTTTGACGGCTGATAGTCAGTTTTAGCCAACGGTAATGTTCTTTTATCACTTTTTGTTGCGCATCTGTATCAACTGAGTGCCTGCTATTAGGACTTGGCCCAGTTTTCGCAATCCTGATCTGGAGAAATTGACAGCTTTACGGACACGAAAAGAAACATGAGCATTGCCCAACGTCATAGCAACACCAATGATGAGACCTCGTTTATACCGGTCGCTGTAGAGTCGTTAACCCTTCAAAGTAAAGCGTTGGCATCCGTGGCCAGCTGCCTTGGTGCCGAGCTTGATGATGCAGTGAAGCTCATACTTGGATGTAAAGGCCGAGTGATTATTACCGGCATGGGCAAATCCGGTATTGTCGGCAAGAAGATCGCAGCCACCTTTGCCTCAACGGGTACCCCCAGTTTTTACGTTCACCCGGGTGAGGCCATACATGGCGACTTGGGTATGATCACACCTGATGATCTGGTTTTGATGATTTCGTATAGCGGCGAAACCGAAGAAATTGTCAAGCTCATGCCCTCATTGAAATATTTCGACAACCGCATCATTTGCATTGTTGGTGCAAACGATACAACCGTTGGACGACAGGCTGATGTTGTGCTGCGTGCCGACATTGAACGTGAAGTGTGCCCTAACAATCTTGCCCCCACCACGTCAGCTTTGGCGATCATGGCGCTGGGTGACGCATTGGCCGTTTGCCTTATTAAAGCACGTGATTTCAAACCGGCTGACTTTGCCCAGTTCCATCCTGGTGGCATGCTGGGTCGTCGTCTATTGTCGCGAGTGGGTGATGTAATGATCACGGAAAACTTGCCACTGATTGGTTCGCAGGAAACAGTAAGAGAGGCGATCTTTTGCATGACTTCAGGCAGGTTAGGGCTTGCCATTATTGTTGATGGTCGTCGGCTGCTGGGTATATTGACCGATGGTGATTTACGTCGCGCCTTGATCATGGATCCAACCATGATGGATAAAAAGGTCAATGAATTTATGACACCGGTGCCTGTCACTATCTCGGCGAACTCCATGGTGTCCGACGCGGAAATTCTTATGCGCAAGTACAAGATTCGCGCTTTGGTGGTCACAGACTCTCGCGAGAACGCGCAGGACGAAGTTTGCGGGTTGCTCGAAATATTCGCTGATAACGAGAAATAAAGTGCAGGAAATGGTCTTTCCGTGTGCCGTATTGCACGTATCTTGCTGTTGAATAACCATGGATTTCTCGCAATTTAAGGCTTCGACGCTCTACGCAGCTGTGCTCACTCTGGTGGGCTGTAGCACAGCGTCAAAAACAACCGAATACATTCAACCTGCACCGCTGCAAGTGGTCTCAATGGGCGATGATGCTCAGCCTGGAGATCGTGTTTTGTTGCCAACGAACAGTGGTCTTGGCAGGGACAGTGTGGTGGTTGATCAAAGTTACATCTCTGCCAGTGGTCGACAGTGTCGTCGTTTGCGAACAGTAGACGGTAGGCTCATTCAACGTGTTGCATGTCAGGTTAACGACGGTGTTTGGTCATTGGCTCGTGATTTGCGCCCGATCTCGTCAACTGACTCAGCGGTCTCTGGTATCAGTGCTGTCAGGCGCACAAGTGAACTTAATCAACCATTGGTCCCCAGTGTTGGTTCTGCGATGCTGTTGAATGAACAAGACAGCCTTCCGGATACCTCAATATCGCCTGATAATGTAGAGGCGTTGGTTACCAGTGCTGCTGAATCGCTAATGCAAGCTAGCGCTGCGCCCCCGGAAATCGGTTTTGCTGAACCTGCCATGCCAGTTAGCGCAGAGCCTGTAATCGTTGTTGCTGCTGAATATGCAGAACCGGTTGAAGCTATGCCTGCGCAACTCGAAGTTGCTGACGCTTCATTACAACCCAGCGATGGGTCATTGATCAGTAGTTCGGATGAGTTTGGCGTAGTGGAATATACAGCACCGGCTGAAATAATACCTGCACAAACCAGTGTCGCTGATGTTCCAATAGCCGCAAAAGCTCAGCCTTTGATCACGAGTTCGAATGAGTTTGTAGTAGAGGAATATGCAGCACCAGTTGAAGTATTGGCACCGCAGATCGGTATCGTTGCTGAATCGTCAATGCAAGCCAGAGCAGAGGCGCTAATCATTAGCCCGGAACAGCACTCGGAACAAGTGGGTGTCCCGCTATTGGCTATTGGCTCGAACGACAGTTCAGCACCGGTTAGCTACGAGCCGTTAGCCCGTGTTGCTGATGAACTCGAGATTGAAACCGTACAACGAACTGTTAACCTTAACGAAACTTTATGGTCGTTTGCCAAACGCACCACAGGAAATGCGTTGAACTGGGAGAAGATTGCCCGGCTCAATGGTATCTCTGAGCCAAAAACCTTAGCTAATGGCACGCAGTTACAAGTCCCGGCAGAGCTGGTTGGCCAAGGTGACTAAGCATGGGATCTGTATCGGCTACTGATGCGCCAAAGCTGACAATTGCCCATATTTGGTCTGCTTTTTCCACACAGGGCAGAGTGATTTACGCGCTAATAATGCGTGAAACTAAAACGCGTTATGGCGAACATAAGCTTGGCTTTCTGTGGGCGGTGATTGAACCACTGATCATGGTTGCTATTTTTGTTGCCATTTTCGCAACCATTCGATCAGGTTCTCCTGGTGGTATGCCATTGATTCCGTTCATGCTCGCAGGCATTGTGCCGTTTATGCTATTTCGTGACTCGATGACGCAAATGCAAGGTGCCATCGCTCAGAACCGTATGCTGTTTGCGTTTCCTCAAGTCACCACTTTCGATGTCATTCTAGCTCGTGGTCTGTTGGAAGTGTTGTTACTCAATGGCGTTTTCGCGTTGCTGCTATTTGGTATGCATATAGCCGGCTTCGACATCCAGATTGAACGCCCGCTTGGAGTATTGGCGGTGTGTGGATTACTGTCACTGATGGGCATGGGGCTTGGCTTTATGTTTGCCAGTCTCTCGCCGATTATTCCTTCGATGAGACAAATCTCAAGCGCCTTACTGGGCCGTCCGTTGTTTTTGAGTTCCGGTATTTTTTTTATCGCTGAAGACGTCCCCGCATCGGTTCGTCACTATCTGCTCTACAACCCGATAATGCACATGCTTGAGCTGCTACGTTCTGCGTTTTTTAAAGAATTCGAGACAGCCTATGGTCGTTGGGACTACGCAACCACCTGGGCACTTTGTACTTTCGGGCTTGGGTTGTTAGTGCATCAGGCAATGCGCCGCAAGGCGATTATCGGGCTGTGATTAAACTCACCAACGTTACTAAACGCTATCGCACTGCAGCCGGTTTAAACACCATTCTGGATAATGTCAGCGTGACTTTTCCGGTTGGCAGATCGGTGGGCATACTGGGTTTAAACGGTGCGGGTAAGTCCACGTTGATACGCATTATTGGTGACGCCGAGCCGGCTGATTCAGGCCTTGTTCAACGCACTGGGCGCGTTTCCTGGCCGCTGGGTTACTCGGGTGGATTCCAGGGAAATTTAACGGCGCGTGAAAACGCGCGGTTTGTTGCCAGAATTTATGGCGAGAGCCCGAAATACATCGAAGCCTTTACACAAGAATTCTCAGAGCTGGGCGGGTACTTTGATGTACCGTTGCGAAATTACTCAGCAGGCATGCGCGCACGCTTTGCTTTCTCGGTTAGTCTCGCTTGCAACTTTGATTACTATCTGGTCGACGAGGCGTTGGAAACAGGCGATGCTCGGTACCGGGAAAAATTTCGTTTGGCGTTTGAGGAACGACGCGCTACCGCGTCAGTTATTCTGGTGTCTCACAATGAGCAAACCATTCGTCGTAACTGCGATATGGCCGCAATCCTGCATGACGGGCAATTAACTGTCTATGATGATTTGAAGGATGCGCTCCAGTTTTACAGCTTTCTACAGACTAGTGGTCCATCCACTTAGGGTCGCCTGAGCCATGAATGCGCTACTGCGTAGTATTTTGGTCGTTGTTGGCATTCCAACGATGGTTGCGAGCATCTATTTCGGTCTTTTTGCATCCGACATTTATGTATCAGAATCGCGTTTTGCAATTCGCTCGGCGAACGCCGGTACCTCAGTATCGGGGCTGGCCGCCATTCTGTCTTCACCGATAGCCTCTGGTGGTGGGCAGGATACCAGTGTGATCGCCGACTACACTCATTCTCAAGACATGTTGCAACAAGTTCGCGAAAGGCTTGATATCACCTCGCACTACAGCAACACCAGTGTCGATTTGCTTTCACGACTCGACACTGGTGCAACCGATGAACAGTTGCTTGAATATTTTCAAAAACACGTAATGCTTGTCCGAGACTCTGCCAGTGATGTTTTAACGTTGAAGGTGCGTGCGTATGAGCCTGGCATGGCGCAGCAACTGGCACAGCTGATTATTGAGTTAAACGAAAGTCTGGTTAATACGCTATCAATCCGAATTGAAGAAGACGCGCTGGAAACTGCTCGCAGGGAAGTTGAACGGGCTTCTGAGAAAGTGCTTCAAGCCAGCTCGCAAATGACTCGTTTTCAAAATGCCAATGCGTCGTTGAATCCGGCTGCAGAATCCAGTGCCATTTTGAGCGTGGTAACAGGGATTGAAAACAAGTTGGTCGAAGCGCGTGCCGCTCTGAGCGAGAAGCGCGCTTACATGCGTGACACTTCTCCGGAGGTAATAACACTTAAAAATCGGGTCAACGCGCTATCGCGTCAACTGCGTCTGGAGAAAGGTCGCGTAGTTGGAGATGGTACCGAAGGTCAACAAATGAATAACCTGATTGAAAGTTATCAACCACTGGTGCTTGAACAAGAGATGGCGCAACAACAGTATGCATCGGCGCTGACGTCATTAGAGGTGGCCCGTGTCGAAGCGCAACGTAAGAAGCAATATCTGGTTACTTTCATTCAGCCCAATTTGCCCGATGAAGCCATTGAACCCAGGCGATTAACTGAAATTGTCACCGTTCTGCTGTTTTCGTTTTTGGCCTATTTGATCGGCGGGCTCATGTGGTCAGCGCTTAAAGACCATATCGGTCTGTAAGACTGTGTCAATTTAGCGTAATTTTGAGCTGCGGCGCAGATATTGCTGGACCGGCATATGTAAATAACCTTCAAAAGTGGAACCAGCGTGACCAGAATTTTGTTGTTATTAACCACTTTGTTCGTATCTGTACCGGTTTACGCACAATCGGTTAGTAGTGCAAGCCTTGATGTCGAGCCAACTATCAACGATGATGCGGCCGATTTGCTACGCGACATACCAGAGGTTCCTACTGGTGAAATCGAGCCATTTGGTGCCAATCTGTTCAATGGCGGTTTTAGCAATGATCGTGAAGACGGTCTGAATCCAAATTATATTGTGCAACCCGGAGACCGAGTCAGCGTTCGTATTTGGGGTGCAACACAATTCAGTGATCACCTGACGGTTGATCCGCAAGGCAATATCTTTATACCCACCGTTGGTCCGATCACCGTTGCTGGCACCAGCAACCAGGATCTGAATCAACGGGTTTCAAAGTCGGTTGCTACCGTGTTCACGGACAACGTGCGTGTGTACACCAGTCTCGATGGCTCACAACCGGTTGCTGTATTTGTCACAGGCTTTGTTTTGAACCCTGGGCGCTTTGCTGGTATTCCGTCTAACTCCGCGCTGCATTTTATTGATCGAGCCGGTGGCATAAACGCACATCAGGGAAGCTATCGAGATATTCAGGTACTGCGTGCTGGTAGCGCTATTGCCGAGATCGATCTTTATGAATTTTTGTTGTCAGGAAAAATGGCGTCAGTACAGTTTCAAGATGGCGACACTATTGTTGTTGGTTCACGTGGTAGCACCGTTGAGGTGACAGGCGATGTCAGTAACGCTGCGCTCTTTGAACTATCGAACACCAGTATTACTGGCCATGAGCTTATTGACATGGCGTTGCTCGATCCCAGTGTCGGCTATGCCGGTGTGAGTGGCATTCGTAATGGTAAAACGTTTTCCAGCTACATACCGTTGAATGAATTTGCGCCAATGCAATTGTTAAACGGAGATACGATCCATTTTCGTACTGATCAGCACGATGACGTCATTGTGGTCGAGGTGGAGGGTGCGCATCGTGGACCATCGCGGTTTGCGGTACCGCGCAATACACGTTTGCGTGAATTGCTGGATTATATAGAGGTTGACCCTGAGCTCTCTGATGCCAGCTCTGTATCGTTAAAACGAAAGAACATTGCCACTCGGCAAAAAGCGGCACTTGAACAAAGTTTGCAGCGTCTTGAAGCCCGCTACCTGACCGCGTCTTCGCAAACCGATCGTGAGTCGGCCATACGAGCGCAAGAGGCCACTTTGATCGGCCAGTTTGTGCAGCGTGCTCGTAGGGTGTCACCAAACGGTCGTCTGGTGGTTGCAAATAATGGCGACATTGCTAACGTGGTATTGCAATCGGGCGACACCATTTCCATACCAAGCCGCAGCGATTCGGTTCTACTCAGTGGCGAAGTGCTGGTGTCCCAGGCAATGTTGTTCAAGTCCGGCGAATCGGCACGAGACTATATTAAACGCTCTGGTGGATTTACCGATCAGGCATTGCAGGAGCGAATTGTACTCGTTCATACCAATGGTGAAGTATCCAGCGGTTACAACCCTGTGGTGCGCTCTGGTGATGAAATCATTGTACTGCCAAAAGTACCTGTCAAAAATCTGCAAATAGCGTCAACAATTGTCGATATTCTCTACAAGATTGCCGTTGCCGCTTCAGTTGCAGTGCGGCTGTAGTGTGGTTTAACAAACAAACGCCACAGTCAGATTCGGTCGGGGCGGCCTTCCGCAAATTACCTCGCCTGCGTTACCGTTCTTGCCAATATGACCTATATTGGCTGCGTACCCTAAAGGGCATAAAAACGGTGCCTTGTTGAGGCAATTTTACGGAAGGCCGCCCCGAACAATCAGCTTTGCACCGTTTGCTTGTTACACCGCACTAGCCCTCATCTGGCTGGCTTTATACTTGCATTTTTATCGAATGCCAGTGCAACCACGCACCAAGGCGAACTGGGTGTATCAGCAGTGGTACGCACTGAATCTTTAATTATAGGTGGTTAATGTTTTCGAATCGCTCCGCTCATGATCGCAAAGTCGCCAGCGTGTTAATGCCGCTGTACACGCGAATTATGAAAGAAACCGTACGCTTAACTGATTATCTGCAATCTATTGATGGAGCAGATAGTGCGTCGGGTAGTAACACAGAAGCCGGGCAGTTTGCGCATTTGTATTTGCGTAAAATACTCGCAGAACTCGAGTCGCCGCGGGATTTTTTCCGTATTGGTGGTACGCGCAAACTCGATTTTAAACCACGACGTAAAAACGCTGCTTATACGACACGTTATGTCGCTGAAAATTTACACAGGCTTTACGAACGAATTGATATTAACGATCTGCATGCGCATCACGCCGGCTCAGTGCGCTCTCGTCTGTACAATTGCTTGTCTTACTATCGTATGGCTTTGCTGGTTGCAGCCAACACGCTCGAAGGTGGCGGATCCCAAACTCGAAAAAACTTTAGTGGTAATCGCACAGTAAAAAAACGCCTACACATGCTACGCGTGCAATCGGATCGACTTGTTGCTATTCCGGTAGAGGTGGTTGATCAGTATAAAGAGAAAGAGTATTTACTGGCAAACATGGACGTGCGAGCGTCACTTGCCGACGGAAACATTACTTGTGGTCTGGAGCATTTTGTTTTACAGGGCGTTGCAGAAGCAAAGAAGGGTGGTCGCAACGCTCCGGGTATTGATCTTGATCTGATCGCTGACCAGAATGTTGCACATACGCCTGATCAGTTAAAGCAATACATGCAAGTTCTGGAAGCTTCAGGAATGTTTGATGCCAACTGGTACAAGCAAACTTACGGCCGCCGGAAGAACCCATTGCTTGAGTACTGTCAGAAAGGTTATCGTGAAGGTAAAGCGCCGAATGCCTTGTTTGATCAAGAATGGTATTGCGAAACATACCCGGATATCAGAGCCGAGGAGACTATTCCGGCTTTTCATTACGCCCAATACGGTGAAGGCGAGGGACGCCAACCTTGCGAGCGCTTTGATGCTGCCTGGTATCGTAATCACTATAAATTAAAAGACACCGACGGTTTGGCGTTGGTACATTACCTAAAAAAAGGACGTTCCGAAAAGTTAAATCCGAACCGATACTTCGATGTGGAGTACTACACGGCCAAGAATCCTGACGTTGTTAAAGCCAAAATGGACCCGGTTGATCATTACTATCGCTTTGGCTGGCTGGAAGAGCGTGCTCCAAGCGCTAACTTCGATGTTGTTTCGTACAAGATGAAATCAATGGGGGGTATGTTGGAAACCTGCCCGGTTACACACAAGCTATTGTCAAAGGATGTGGATACTGAAGCCGAACCGAAAACACTAACTACGACGGTTGCCGACATTCCTGAATCGATGACCGATGATGATTTACCTACGCTTGGCGACATTGCCGGCAACATTCACTATTTTTCGAATCCGGGTCCAGACTTTGAAGGGCCGAGCACAATTGACTGCACAAAGCTGGATACCAAAGCGAAAACCATTGCTTTCTATTTGCCCCAGTTCCATGCCTTTGAAGATAACGATCGTTGGTGGGGCAACGGGTTTTCTGAGTGGCGTAATGTGGCGCGAGGTACGCCTCGTTATTCAGGACACTATCAGCCTCGAATACCACGTGATCTGGGTTTTTATGATTTAAACGACAAGAGCGTCTTGCGTAAGCAGTCAGATCTTGCACTTAAAAATGGTATTGAGGTGTTTTGCTTCTACTACTACTGGTTTAACGGTAAACGTCTAATGGATATGCCGCTAAACAATTTTATGGATATGAATATTGATCAGGAATTTTGCCTGATGTTCGCCAATGAAAATTGGACGCGTACCTGGGATGGTTTTGATAGTGAAGTACTCATTGAACAGGACTATCGCGATGAAGATGAAGATGCCTTTATCGAAGACATAGCCCGTCACATGCGTCACGAACGTTACATGCGAATTGATGGTCGCCCGCTATGGATAATATATCGTCCAGGTCTGTTGCCTGATGCTAAAAATATGCTGTCTCGATGGCGCGACAAGTGGAAGACAAGCTTAGGCGTTGAGCCTTGGATATTGATGGTGCAAGGTTTTGGTGATGAAGATCCACGCGACTTTGACCTTGATGGTGCGGTTGAATTTCCACCTCATAAATTATGTGCTGACATCCCGAATATGCAGGACCGACTGAACATACTTGACCCTAACTATGAGGGCTACGCACAAGCATACACTGATGTCATTGATGCCTCGCTGAATGAGGAGCCACCAGCTTTTCCGTTGGTTAAAACGGTTGTACCGCATTGGGATAATGATGCCCGTCGTGAGGGCCGTGGTTTAACCATGCATGGTTCAACACCTGAACTCTATGAGAAGTGGTTGCAGGGTTCGGTTCGGTATGCGCAGGAAAATCCGTTTGAAAAACAACCACTGGTGTTTATTAATGCGTGGAACGAGTGGGCTGAAGGTGCCTATCTGGAGCCAGATGTGCACTACGGACATGCTTACTTGAACGCGACTCGGCGTGCAGTGCATGGTTTAACACGTACTCGTGACAGACACAGGCTTTTGTTGGTCGGCCACGATGCATATAAGCACGGTGCTCAGATGCTGCTGATGAGCATGGCAAAAATCTATACCCGTCAGTTCGGTTTGGATGTCACCATTTTGTTAAAAGGAGAGGGTCCTTTAGTTCCTGACTATAGAGAGGTGTGTACCACGGTGCTGCTGGATCAGTTGGGCGAATCGAATCTGGAAGGCTGGGCGCGACATCAAGGGTTTGATATTGCTATTTTCAACACGAGTGTAACTGGCACCCTGGTTCCTGCTCTAAAACGTGCAGGCACTAAAATTACCATGTTGATTCATGAGCTACCTAATTTGATTGAATCGTACGACCTTGCGCCGAATATGCAAATCGTTGCTGAGCAATGTGAGTTTGCCATTTTTCCATCCACTATAGTTCAGGACGGATTCAATCACTACACAAGCAATGCAACAGTTGAACAAAAAATACATCCTCAAGGCATTTACATGCCTATTGAATATTCTTATTCTGCGCGTAAGGAAATTCGTGGTGAACTTGGTATTCCAAGCGATGCGAAAGTGGTATTGAATGTTGGCTTTGCCGATCTTCGTAAAGGTTTTGATATATTCCTGCAGATAGCGCGACAGATGATAGCTGAGCGACCGGATGTGCATTTTATTTGGGCTGGCGCTATTGAAAAGGAGATGGAGCTGTGGGTGCAGTCTGATTTGGATGCAGCGCTTGAGAAGCGTATTCATCTGATTGGTTTTACCACTAAGATGGCCGATTATTACTCTGCGTCAGATTGTTTATTTCTGTCATCTCGCGAAGATCCTTATCCTTCAGTGGTTCTTGAGGCCATGTGTGTTGGAGCGCCGATCGTGTTGTTTAAAAATGCAACCGGATTTGACTCACTGATATCAAAGTATGGTCAGGTGGTTGATCGCAACGATATCGCACAAATTAATCGTTCTATTGTGCACTGTCTGTATAACGATTCCCGCGCAGAAAAACTGGCACGTGCCGAGTATGTCGATAAGGAATGTCGTTTTGATGATTACTGCTTTTCATTATTGCAAATGCTTAAGCCAGAGTTGAAAAAAGTGTCGGTAGTGGTACCCAACTACAACTACGAACAGTATATGCCTTCTCGACTCAACAGTATCTTTGATCAAACTTACCCGATTTTTGAAACCTTGGTTCTTGATGATTGCTCAAAGGATGACAGCGTCACGGTAATTGGTGATGTGGCTAAGGACGCGGTTCGAATTATTGAACTGATCGAGAGCGAAACCAACAGTGGCAATGTATTTCATCAGTGGAAGAAGGGCATGAAAGCCAGTCGTGGCGACTACGTTTGGATTGCTGAAGCCGATGATTTGGCTGAACCCGAATTCATCGCCCGGTCTTTGGAAACATTTAACGAGAATACAGCGTTAAGTTTCACTAATTCGAAACAAATAGATACTAAAGATAAGGTGTTGGCAGAAGATTATAACTATTACTACCGGCGCGTTGATGAAGCATTGTTTGAGAATGATTTTCGTCTGGAAGGCAAAGAATTTATCAAGCGCGCCATATCTATTCGTAATGTGATTATGAACGTTAGCTCTGTGTTGTGGCACCGGGAGATACTGGATGAAGCGCTTGATGTAATTGGAGACGATTTATACGACCTTAGTTTAGTAGGTGATTGGCGTATCTATCTGGAGGCGCTGGGGAAAAAAGGCCGATCAGTTGCTTATATAGCGGATTCATTGAATGTGCATCGTCGTCATGAGGGTGGGGTAACACAGTCGCTGGATACACAGGCGCATTTACAAGAAATAAAAAGAATTCATGCTCTGATCACTGACATGGTTGATACGGATCACAACGCTGTTACGGCTATGGAAGATTACATTGAAGAGCTGCGAACGCAATTCAGCGATAAGGCGTCGATCAACAGCAAGTCGAGCAGCAGTAAAGCGAAAGCAGCTTAACAGCCCCATTTGTTAATAAAAGATTGGCAATAAAAGCCAGGTAAGAAAATCGAATGACAAAAAATGACAACAATCTCGGTGTAAAACCAGACATTTTTATCACTGGCGTGATGAAAGGTGGTACAACGATTTTGCATGATTATATTTGCACACACCCGAAAATTGCTGCTGGAAAACAAAAAGAGATTCACTATTTCTCATTGTTCTACGCCAAGGGTGCTCAATGGTATGAAGAACACTTTGCTAATGTTCCGGAAAAGTGCCGTGCTATTGATGCTAGTCCTACCTATTTTGATACAACCAATACAGCGCAAATTCCCAGACTGATAAACGCTTATACCGCTGACCCTCGAATTATTGTTATCACCCGCGACCCTATCATTCGTGCAATTTCACAATTCATTCATCTTAAAGTAACTACCGCGGCGCCTGCATTGAAAGATGTGGATATCGATGAGTTCTTCACCCAGGACATTGATGATGCATATCGTCAAAGTACAACCATGGGTTATTACCTTAATCTGGTTCTTGGTTTTAGTTTGTATGCGCGAAAGTTCCTGACTTATCGACAGGAATTTGAAAAGCATCAGCTACTGATGCTGGATAACGAAGCATTGCGAAAAACACCGAAAGAGGTAATGGAAGAGGTATTCACATTTCTGAATGTTGAGTATGTGCACAACGAACTGTTTGGAGTTAAAAAGTATTCCAATGGCTCTGCTTTAAACAAAATATCACTGGAGAGCTACAACAAGCTGGCAGAGTTTTTATACCCGGACTATAAGCGATATTGCCATCAAGCGGGAATACCATTCCACGAGGCTAGATATGATGACGAGCAAGAAGCACGCATCGGCTAAAGCCACAGCGGCTGAATCTGACCAAGTTCAATCTGTTGAGCTTAGCTGCGCAGATGACATCGATCAGGTAGGTGATCATGCTCCATCGGACGGCAACAGACAGGAAGAGGATGACAATCCTGAACCTGAGAGTGCTACCCGCCCAGCATTAACGGTCGTTAACAACAATGCCAAGCGCGCTGGACCAGCGCAAGCACGACCAGCCCCACAACATGGAAAAGACAAACCTGTTGGCGATGTACCTGCTTATGTGGCAGAGAAACTCGTGCACGAAGGTGACGATGGTTGGTTGTTCCTGGTGGCAGGGTCAAATCATGTGTTGGACATGTATCGACACAAATCTTCTTTCACTCAATCCATGGCAAAAGCCTGGGTCAATCTATTAAAAGGCCGTTCTAAACAGTTAGCATCAAAGGGTATTCAATACTTGCACTTACCAGCACCAGAAAAACTCACGGTGTTGCACAAGTTCTATCGTGGTGAACTTGAGAATATTGAAGGCAGTCCAATTCGCCAGATGGTGAGTAAGCATGCAGCGGATGTACCTTGCCTGGTGAATGTGCTCCCCCTGTTTGCAAAGCAGGTTGATAAAACGCTGCTGTACTGGAAGACCGATACGCATTGGTCTTTCTGGGGTTGCTTTTCAGCGTATCAATTATTGTGTACCCGCATGGGAGTAAAGTCTAATGCTGGTTTATTAAAGTATCCCTACTCGGAAGGGCCGGTGTTATTTGATTTGGGAGCCAAGCTCGAAGAGCCTATAAAGGAAACTGGCCGATTTTATCAGCTAACTCAGAATGCGCAGCGAAGTTATGCGAACACAATGGTCCGATTCAAAGAGGAGCAGGGGTTAATTAATGAAGCCAACTTACACGTTGGTTCGTCGGTGGTATACCGAAACAATTCCGAAAATGCTATTGATAAATGCATTTTGTTGTTCGGTGATTCATTCTCAGAGTATCGAGAACACTTACTAACCGGCATGTTGGCAGAAACCTTCAGAGAAGTTCACTTTATCTGGAATAGCAGTATCGACTACAAGTATGTTGATCGAATCAAGCCCGATGTGGTTATAACCGAGCTGGCCGAGCGTTTTATGACGCGTATTCCGGATGATAAATTTGATGTTCAAGGCTTTGCTGCAGAACGTCTGGCTTTATTTGCTAACGAGTTTGCAAAAGAGTTTACAACCGATATAAAACCTGCGAAACAATCGAGCAAGGTTGCGAAATCTAAGTCTGCGATTCGTGAGCAGGTCATTATGCCACCGGAAACCTATCACTTGCATCCGCCCAAGGTTGTTCAAAAAGCGTGTAAGAATGCTGGCAGTGACAAGTTAATGAAAACCACCCCGATTCGATTGTTGGATGTCAATAAAGCCAAAGTTTATTTTACTGGCGACAAGCTACTGGTGCGTGCAAAAGCCGGAGAGACAGTAAAACGCTATGGTGTCAGTGATCAGGAGTTTAATGCATTACCCTGGAGTGAACATCGCAAACTGCATGGTACCGCCCTGATGCTTGGCGACTCCACGGGAGCTCATTGTTACTACCACTGGATGCTGGATTTACTACCGAAATTGGGGTTAGTGGAAAAAGCTGGAATCAAGCTTTCTACTATTGATCATTTTCTGGTGCGTGAGATGAATGACTCGTTTCATAAACAAACTCTGGAACGCTTGGGTATTGATGCCGCCAGAGTTGTTCAGACCAAGCACGATAAACATCTCGAGTGTGAACGCTTGCTAATGGTGAAATTCGATAACGGTATTAATCTGAAAATGAATCGCTTTATTCCAAATTGGATGAAACACTTATACCCACCCGTGTACCCGATTGGCGAGCGAATAAAGCTCTACATCAGCCGACCCGCTGGTGTGCGACGAGGTGTAGCAAACGAGCAACAATTAATACCAATTCTCAGGCGAGCTGGTTACACCATCCAGTCAATGGAAGGTATGTCTGTTATAGACCAGGCGCAGTTGCTCGCCCGCGCTGATGTAGTGATATCTCCTCATGGCGGTGCGCTAACCAATATGATTTTTTGTAAGCCTGGTGTAAAGGTGGTGGAGCTGTTTGGTCGCCACGTGTATCCGTTCTACTACGGATTGGCTCAAATGTGTGGCCACGAGTATCACGCCATTGTTGAAAACGCCGAGGATTATCCGAGACTCATACATTTTGCTGAGGCAAACAAAGTAGGGTCTGCTGAATTCCAAAAACTGACGCGCGCCAAGAGTTTTGATGTAGATCCGGACTTGCTTAAAGCAACGCTAGAAGCCTTGGATTCCTGATAGAGCAAACCAACATCCTGGAATCAGTCAGACAACACAATGAATCGCTAATCATTGAATCGCAAATCATTGTTGAAATTGGTTGTCATTAAATTGACATTTATTCGTGTAGAGAAACAAACGAGTGTATAGTTTTATCTTCAGTCTTCCAATTCCTGAAACATCATGCAGCTTGCACAAGTTGGTTATGGTAAGCAAAAGCTTGCAAAATAGAAATATAAGCTGCACTATTCGTCACCTTCAGTTGCTCTGGTACCTGGCTTAGAATTTGCTCCAATCTGTGTATTGCCAGCGTTCCGAATAATACTGCGCATGACAACTTCTGATGATAAGCAACTTTGCGTCTATATTAATTCTGTTGCAGTTGTATAATTCCAGCGCTGTACTCGTACACTAATTTTTTGGCACTTATTTTTGGATAACCATTACACATGAATGACGTCGCGTCCACACTTGGTAGCCTTGTTCGCAAGCGCGTTTTAGTCACCGGCGGAGCCGGATTTTTAGGGTCTCACCTTTGTGATCGTTTGCTGACAGAGGGCAACGACGTCATCTGCATGGACAACTATTTTACGGGGAATAAGCAGAATGTTGCCCATCTGCTGGATAATCCGGCGTTCGAATTGATGCGCCACGATGTCACTTTCCCAACTTACCTTGAAGTTGATGAAATCTACAATCTGGCATGTCCTGCATCCCCAATCCACTATCAGCATGATCCCGTCCAGACCACCAAAACCAGTGTTCACGGTGCAATCAATATGCTAGGGCTAGCCAAACGGACAGGTGCGAAGATTTTTCAGGCATCGACCAGCGAAGTGTACGGTGATCCGAAAGTGCACCCGCAAACAGAGGACTATTGGGGTCATGTTAATCCGATCGGTTTTCGCTCTTGCTACGATGAGGGCAAGCGTTGCGCTGAGACACTGTTTTTTGACTATCGTCGACAGCACAACCTGCGAATCAAAGTAGGTCGTATTTTCAATACTTACGGTCCTCGCATGCATCCCAGTGATGGGCGAGTTGTATCAAACTTTATTATGCAAGCGCTCACTGGTGAGGACATTACCATCTATGGTGAGGGTGATCAGACTCGCTCGTTTTGCTATTGCCTTGATCTAATTGAAGCATTCTATCGAATCATGGCAACTGACGACTCCTTCACAGGACCGGTAAATATTGGTAACCCGGATGAATTCACTATCCGTCAATTGGCCGAGAAAGTGCTGGAAATGACTAACTCTCAGTCAAAGCTGGTATTTAAAGATTTACCGAGCGATGACCCGACTCAACGTAAACCAGATATATCCTTGGCTAAGAAAGAGTTCAGTTGGGAGCCAAAGGTGAAACTGGAACAGGGTCTTGAAAAGACCATTGAATACTTTGACACTCTCTTAAAAGGCGGTAAGCCTGCAACGAAGGTGGCGGTTAATAGTTAGCGGAGCGACGTAAAAAACATGAAAGGCATTATTCTGGCGGGTGGTTCAGGTACGCGGTTACACCCAATAACGCAGGTAGTTTCAAAACAGCTCCTGCCAGTATATGACAAGCCCATGATCTACTACCCGCTCAGCACGCTTATGCTAGCGGGTATCAAAGATATTCTGCTCATATCAACCCCTCGCGACGTACCCATTTTCCAGGAACTGCTGGGCGACGGTAGCAAATGGGGTATCAATTTTACCTACACTGTTCAACCATCGCCGGACGGCCTGGCACAAGCCTTTATTCTTGGAGAAGAATTTATCGGTAACGACCCGGTTGCATTAGTGCTTGGTGACAATATTTTCCACGGCCATGATATGACCAGCCTATTGAAAAGCGCAGCTGGTAACGAACACGGTGCAAGCGTTTTTGCTTATCGCGTCAGCGATCCTGAACGTTATGGCGTAGTAGATTTTGACAAAGATGGAAAAGCGCTGAGTATAGAGGAGAAGCCTGCAAAGCCTAAATCCAATTTTGCCGTCACGGGTCTTTATTTCTACGACAATCAAGTTGTGTCAATAGCCAAAAATATCCAACCCTCGGCAAGAGGTGAACTTGAAATCACCGATGTAAACAAAGTGTATCTGGAAAACGAACAGCTTCGAGTTGAATTGATGAGCCGTGGTTACGCCTGGCTTGATACTGGAACTGGTTTTTCTTTACTCGAAGCTGGGCAGTTCGTTGAAACATTGGAGCGTCGTCAAGGTTTGAAAATCGCTTGTCCCGAGGAGGTATCCTGGAGAAACGGTTGGATTGATGATGGTCAGCTGATGACATTAGCTGCACCAATGATGAAAAACAATTACGGTAAATATCTGCAGAATCTGTTGCTTGAGGTAGATGACAACGTGATCCCGCTGCGCAAGGTTGGTTAGCTTGTTCTGAATAGATTGCATTAAAAAGCCGCTGTTCCAGGCGGCTTTTTTTATGGCTTACATCCTGCATTTACAGATGATACCTATCTGGGAACTATTCCTTGGCTACCGCGCAACCTGAAAAATCCGTAATCCCAAGTGTCCAGCCGGCTGTGCAGTTAGCAGGGTCTGATGTGTCGGCTGTGACATATCAAACTGATCAAAGCGCAAGTGAAGCCAGCGCTGGTGAAACTGTGTCTGAATTAGAGAAAAACGCTGTCAAGCGCGTAGTGGATGAAGTGGTTTTATTAATGTCGCACATCCATGATGCCAAGCAGGAAATAATTGCGCGAGGCATTCCATTTCATACTGTTAACGTACTTGTTGAACTAGGAGCGCAAGGTAAAACAGAAGAGCAAGCCAAGATGCGCAAGACGGCTTTGGAATCATCAGAAAAACAGTATGGTCCGGCGGCAATAACAGCCGAAAAATTGGATGAGCATCTAAATACATTGGTTGGCCTGGAGAAAGATCTGGGCCACGCCAGGCAAGTTGGTCGTCAGCAAGGTCTGGACATGACCTCAATCAATTACCTTACGTTGATCATTCGTCAAAACCCTGGAGACGGTGGTGAGAAAATCATAAATACATTTTTGGCGTATGCACTGGCGTGTGATATCCCATTGCATCGTCTTGAGGAAATTCGTGATGAAATCACCAAAGGCCCTAAATCTGTGTTACCAGATATTGCACGTGATGAATCTCAAAATTCTCGTAGTGCGGCCACGAAAAAACTGATAACCGACATATGTGTGGGTTGTGTGCTGGCGTTGTTGGCAATTACTCTTCTGACATAGCGTGTCTTTACCTTGCTAGCCAATGCTTCGAAACAACTGGCAGTGCCAAACGCTAAAACTGCTGTTGTGTTCTCAGGCGGTATTCGTGCAATTCGTCATCTTTGTGTTCTTGCAGACGTTGATCGTATTGTTTCTCCTGCACAAATGCGGGCACAACAGATCAAACCTGCCAGCGTGCTGGTATGGGGAAGAAAATCCAACACTGGAGTGGCATTGAAGTTTGCTGCCAAACACGGTGTTCCGGTGCAATACTTGGAAGATGGCTGGATACGCTCAAGTGCTGCTAATCCGCATTCCAGAACGTGTTACTCAATACTTAAAGATAAGACGGGTGTCTATTATGACAGCCGTTCGCCAAGTGATCTGGAGAATTTGCTAAATCTTGATGATGCGAAGTTTGAAAAAATAGTAACACCTGAATGCCTTGTCTATGCTCAACAATGCCGTGAGAAACTGGTTCAAAATAATATAACCAAATATAATTATTCGTCGCGTAAGGCTCCTGCATATTTAAACACTCAAAAAAAACAGGTGTTGGTAGTTGATCAAACACGTGATGATGCATCGGTTTGTTATGGTGGTATGGATGCAACTGCTTTTGAGAACATGCTGCATGCCGCAATTAGTGAAAACCCGGATGCCCATATCACCGTACGCATCCACCCGGATGTGGTCAGTGGTCGTCGCCAAGGCTACCTGAAAGAGCTGGCTATAAAACTCAATATAGCTATTAGTGCAGATGCGGCAAATCCGTTACTCATGCTCAAGCAAACTGACAAGGTTTACGTTGGTACATCTCAACTTGGATTTGAGGCCTTGTTATGTAACAAACCAGTGGTCGTTTTTGGTCAGCCATTTTATTCGGGATGGGGATTGAGTGATGATCGGTCACCTGTACCGCGACGAATTCAAAAACGTTCCATTGATGAACTCTTTTATGCGAGTCATGTAGCGCTTGCCCGTTATTGCAACCCGGTTACCGGACAGTCGTGGCAATTACATGAATGCCTTGATCATGTGGCTCTGCAACTAAGTATGTTTGATAAAAATGCTCAGCATTTTTATTGCGAAGGCATTACCGCCTGGAAGCGAAAGTACGTTCAGCAATACCTGCGCTCCCCGGATGGATCGTTAAGTTTTGGTATCGGCAATACGCAACACAGTAACACTACCGATGCAAGGTTAACCTGGGGTTTTAGGGAGTACAACGATCTGAAACCAGATGCCGAACAAAGTGTTGAGGGAAAGCCGTTGTATCGCGTTGAGGATGGTTTTCTGCGCTCAATGGGATTAGGGTCAGATTTCAATGCTCCGGCCTCTTTGGTGGTTGATAAACGAGGCTTGTATCTCGATCCGGGTCGGCCAAGTGATTTGGAAGCGTTGTTAAATAACTACGAATGCACTCCGGCCGAAATTTTACGTGCAGTGTCGTTAAAAAAGCTCATCTTATCGGCGCGCCTGTCGAAATATAACGTAGGGATTGAAAATGACTTACCCGGGCCTTCCAATAACCGCACACATGTGCTGGTTGTTGGTCAGGTAGAAGACGATGAGTCAATTAGACGTGGCTGTGACAAGGTTCGCAAAAACGCCGATTTGCTAAGGATTGTTCGCAAAGCAAATCCAGATGCCTGGATTCGTTATAAACCACATCCGGACGTGGTAGCAGGTAATCGTAATGGGTGGGTTGATGAAAGGGTATTACAAGCGAATGCAAATTCGGTAGATGCTGATGCCTCAATTATAGACTGTATTGAGGCATGCGATGAATTACACACGATGACATCGTTATCGGGCTTTGAGGCGTTAATCAGAGATAAACGGGTGGTGACTTACGGGGCGCCATTCTACGCAGGTTGGGGCCTTAGTAAAGACCATCAACCTATCGAACGGCGGACACGTCGTAGAACGTTGGATGAACTGGTGTATTTGTCATTGATTGCGTATCCAAGATACGTTGACATTGAAACCGGAGAGTTCACAACACCAGAAGATCTGGTGAGAACAATAATAAGCCGTAGAGCAATGAACA
>CAYTJF010000061.1:0-24654 GCA_964437945.1 uncultured Granulosicoccaceae bacterium | reverse complement strand
TATCCCAATTATTTGGAGATCAACCCATGGAAACAACAGGTGTAATCAAACCAGTAAATCCAGTTATTTTTGCCGCTTTGCTGATGTTGCTGAGCGCTTGTGATAGCGCTGATACAGTGTTTGAAGAATCCGATATCGGTAACGCACCTGCGACTGTAAGTGGGACAAATGAAACTGAGCTTGCCGATGCTGATGCTGGTTCAAGTGCCGATGGTTCCGACAGTACCGTTGCCACTAATGAAACAGCTGATTCTGATCAAGATACCGCTGATACAGCAGGCGCCGATACCGTTGCAAATACAGAAGATTCGGGAGACGCGGATGCAAGCCCACCCGATACTACTGTCGAATCGCAACCAGAATCGCAACCAAGTGTTGAACCTGATACGAATGTTTTAGGCTTACCCACCCCTGGAGTAGCGCAGTTTGTTACCAGTGCATGCGACTCTCTGCCAATCTCTACCGCCGTGCAAAGCAACACTATGTCGGCGCCTACAGCCATAACGACTGGACAATTAGTATCCGGCATCATCGGTGCCGGGTCTGACGACACCAACAGCGAACACTATTGGAGCATCGCGCTGGAACCGGGCGACTATCATGTAGTGCTTGATTCAAAACGGGTGGACGACGATTTATTCAACTTAGGTCTTAGACTCAGCGAATTACATACCAACGGGGGAGTAACTGATTTGTTCAGCGATACCGGCGAATTTGATTACCGGAGCCGCTCACACGGCATTCTGACTGTGGTTGTAGCGCGTACTGTACTGTTGCGTCTTACACCGAACTTTTCCGCAGAAGACTATACGTTCGGCATATTCGCAAACGGGGTTGCGGTACCCGCGCCTTTTTTCAGCGATTGTCCAACTATCAATTCGCTAAGTATAGACACAGCTGAAGCCTTGACCTTACCCCAGAAGGGCAGCTCGGCCGGTGATCGTTGGTATCGAGCGGATCTTGTCGCCGGTATGTATACATTGAGTTCCCGGGCGGCTCCCACAGATGGCTCGATTGACAGGGTGCTTTACAGGATTACCCAAGTAGATCAGTTTGGACAAGTTGGGCGCACCGTAGAACTCGGTACTGTAGACGAATTGGGTCCTTTAACTAACATCAACAGTGCTGCTTTGAATCGCGACAACTCTGGCCCAGTCTGGATTCGCATACAGAATTTATTTAATGAGTTGCGTGTGGAGTTCACGCTTAACTCAGGTGTTTGATCTCAGCGTTATTACGGATGTTTGTCGCTCTTGGTTATCAGTTGATTGGCTTAGAACCCGTCCAGTCCAAAACGACTTTGCCACTTGAACCGCTAAGCATTTCTGTAAATCCTTTTTCGAATTGTTCCACTGGGTATCGATGGGTAATAACCTTCGATACATCCAGACCGTTTTGCAGCATGGCAATCATTTTGTACCAGGTTTCGAAGATCTCCCGCCCGTAAACACCTTTGATAGTTATCGCTTTGAACACAATGCGTGACCAGTCAACCGGACTCTTGCCGGGAGGGATACCCAACATAGCTATTCGTGCACCCATATCCAGAGCCTCCACCATTTGATCGAATGCTAGTCGATTGCCAGACATCTCCAGACCCACATCGAATCCTTGCTTCAACCCCAGGGAAGTGGTTACTTCACTGAGATTTTGTTCTTGCACATTAACAGGGATGACATCAGTCACCCTGGAGGCGAGTGCCAGGCGATCTTCATTGATGTCGGTGATGACGACATTTCTAGCACCGACATGTCGAGCAACGGCTGCTGCCATGATACCGATAGGTCCTGCGCCGGTAATTAACACGTCTTCAGAAATCAGATCAAAGCTCAATGCAGTGTGGACAGCATTCCCAAGTGGATCAAGAATAGCGCCGATATCATCATTGATGTCATCAGGTAACGGAATCACATTGAATGCGTTTAAGCATAAATACTGTGCAAAGGCCCCAGGTTCGTTGACACCGATACCACGCGTTTCGGGGTCGAGATGAAATTTACCTGCGCGTGACTGACGCGAGTCTCTGCCAATCAAATGGCCTTCACCACTGACCCGTTGCCCAATTGACAAGCCTTCAACCTGAGCGCCCATGTCAACGATTTCGCCTGCGAACTCATGACCGGTTATCAGTGGAACTGGCACCGTTTTCTGAGCCCACTCATCCCAGTTCCAAATATGAATATCGGTACCACAGATTCCTGTCTTGTTTATTTTTATAAGTACTTCGTCTGAATCTACTGAAGGTATAGGCTCTTGTTGCAGCCAAAGCCCTTCCTTTGCGTGCGCTTTTACCAGCGCGTTCATTTGATTGCTTCGAGACTGAACCATCACGATGTAACTCCGCACTCGCGCCCGGCTTGTGCAAACGCATCGAGTGCAAATTCGAGATCTTGCCGAGTTAATGCTGCACTTATTTGCGTTCGGATACGGGCTTGCCCTTTAGGCACAACCGGGAAGAAAAAACCAGAAACATACACACCTTTATCAAACAATCGGCTCGCCATATCTTGCGCCAATTGTGCATCCCCCAGCATGACAGGAATAATAGGGTGTTCGCCATCAGGCAACGTAAATCCCAGAGCACTCAGGCCATCGCGCCAATAGGCAGCATGGTCAAAGAGTCGCTTACGCAGCTCATCTCCTTGCTCTACCAGCCGTATGGCTTCTATTGATGCTCCAACAATACTCGGTGGCAGGGCATTTGAGAACAGGTAGGGTCGAGCACGCTGACGCAGAAGATCGATAATACTTTGAGGGCCTGCGACGTAGCCGCCCATCGCACCGCCAAGTGCCTTACCCAATGTACCGGTAAGAATGTCCACTTGATCATTGACGCCGAAGTGAGCTGGTGTACCTTTGCCACCCGGACCCATAAAGCCTGTGGCATGACAATCATCAACCATGACCAGCGCGTCGTACTGTTGCGCAAGCGTAGTAATGTCTTGCAGGTTTGCAAGATAGCCGTCCATTGAAAAAACACCATCGGTGGCAATCATAATAAACCGCGCACCATCAGACTTTGCCTGTTTAAGCTGATCTTCCAGATCGCTCATGTTGTTGTTCTGGTAGCGATATCGGCTGGCTTTACACAGCCTGATTCCGTCGATAATGGACGCATGATTCAGTGCGTCAGAAACAATGGCGTCTTCGGGTCCTAACAAAGGTTCAAACAACCCGCCGTTAGCATCGAAACAAGCTGCAAATAGTATGGCGTCTTCTTTGTCCAGGAAACCTGCTATGCGTTTTTCAAGCTGTCTGTGAAGATCCTGTGTGCCGCAGATAAAGCGTACGCTTGCCATCCCGTATCCTTGGTTGTCCATGGCAGCTTTTGCGGCTGTTATTAATGCTGGGTCATTAGCCAGACCAAGATAGTTATTTGCACATAGATTCACTACTGCATCGTGCCTGGTGTTGTTTTCCAACACAGATACCTTGCCCGACTGCGCAGACACAATTTCTCGTTCACTTTTCCATAAACCGGACTGCTTGATATCGTTCAGATTCGCGTTTATGTGCGAAAAAAAGTGTTCAGACATGCGGGTGCTCCAAAGTACTTTAATAGCATAGTAGACGATATCCAAACTATTGGAAATGTGTTGAGATAGGATGATGTGAGTGATCACCCGGATGGGAAAATTGAGTCTGTGTTGACTCTACACGGTGTAGAGTCGTGTGCTGGTTCAGTTGTGAATTAGTGCAGTTGTGATATGTATTAAGATGCCGGTAAGTACACGGAAAATCAAATGATAGAAATTATTACCGGGAGAAATTTATGATTAAAGGCAGCTGTCTCTGCAGGAAAGTGAGGTATGCAATATCAGGAAAAGTGGGCGACATCGTACACTGTCATTGTATAACCTGCCGAAAAGCACATGGTTCTGCATTCTCTAGTGTTGCGGGTGTCAATGACAGAGATATAAAAATAACGGGTGAAGAGAATTTAGACTCATACGAATCTTCTAATGGGAAAAAGCGCTTCTTCTGTACCAACTGTGGTACCCAGGTTTACGCAAAACGAGACGGAACGAACCACATAATACTTCGTTTAGGTTCATTAGATGAAGATCCGAATGCTAAAGAAGTAAGCCATATATGGGTGTCTCAAAAAGCGAGCTGGTACAAGCTGGAAAGTGACCTACCCGTGTATAGAGAATTTGAGGAAAAATCATAACTAGGCCTCGCAGCAGTCGCGAACACTTCCTATACACGCGCAAGTCGAAGTTGTCCTGCCAATTCGCACCTACTTCTAGATTCGTATTAACCCCCACGGTACCCTCCTGTGAACTGCTTAAAAAAAATAAAAATCGAACTAATTGGCTTTTTGTGATTCTCATTGCTCAATTTATAGGAAAAACAAACGTTATCTAGGTGTTAACCTTTGTATTTATCAATTATCTAGACTGAAGTGACTGTTAAACTGAGATGATTAATCAAAAGCCACAACAAAGCGAGCGGGTTGCACCGATTCTAACTGCAGACTCGACGCCTGATCAAATTGTTACACATTGTGAGTTGCTCGCTAAAACTTTCGCAGAGCGTGCGCCACATCACGATCGCACAAGGGAATTCCCTACCGATAATTTTAAAGATTTACGTCAAAGCGGTTTGCTTTCACTTATGGTACCTAGAGAGAAGGGTGGGCTGGGTGTAGATTTTCTTACCTATACCAAGGCGATTGAAAAATTGGCTGCTGGTGATGGTTCAACTGCACTTGCATTCAACATGCACAACATTACAGCCGGTACTTTGGCAGAGGCTCAAGTAGACAGCCTAAAGGGAAAGCGCGCAGAGACATTGAAAAATTTCCGTGATTGGGCATTCAACGAAATCGTAGTAAATCAAAAATTATTCGCATCAGCCAACTCTGAGCCTGGAGTCGGTGCGCACTTCAGCAAGTTAAAGTCTCGTTACAAGAAAGTAGATGAGGGCTATGTCATCAACGGATTGAAGTCTTGGGTTTCTATGGCAGGGCATGCAGATTATTACGTTACCGCAGCAAAAAAAGAAGAGGTAAACAGCGACTTTCCTGATCTGTCTTATTTTGTCATTGAACTGGGTAATGCTGGTGTCACTATTGAGACTATTTGGGACACCTTGGGAATGCGTTCCACCTGTACTAACATGCTGCACCTTAACGATGTCTTTGTGCCAAACGATGCGCTCTTCCTTGGTACGCAAGGTTTGGGTATGTTGAAGCTTGTTCGAGAACCACATTGGACCATTGCTGGTTATATCGGTGTATATCTTGGACTCTGTACGGCTACTTACGACTTCATGATCGAGTATCTTCGGAACAAGAAAAAACCAGGCTCTGAAGAAACGGTGGTTAGTAGTGAGCAGTTACAACATCAAGTGGGCGAGTTGCATGTGGCAATGGAAGCTTGCCGCGCAGTTGTCTATGACGCAGCTAGAAGAGTCGATGAGAATCCTGGTGCTGTAGAAACCAACGAAGCCGTACACCGGGCAAAGTTCATGGCCGGTGAATTCGGTCCTCATTTAGCATCGCAAGCCATTCGCCTTTGCGGCGGCGCGACAATCGCGAAGCGCTTACCGCTAGAGCGATACTATCGTGATATTCGTTGTGGTGGGCTAATGCCAGCAACCAGCGACGAGTGCTTACTTTATTTAGGTAAATCTGCTCTAGGCTTCGATATGACCAAACTCTCGGAGTCGTATTGGTAAATTGGGCATTGTCGCAATAAGGCAATGGACGTCATGACACGCATCGAGAACACTTCACAAGCGCAACGGGGCTTGTACATTCTGCATTGTGTTGATCCTCAAAGCTCCACTTATAATGTTAATTGTAGTTTTCAATTAAACGGTGAAATCGATCGTGCTGCGATGGAGAGTAGTGTCGATCGCCTGGTGCAAAGGCACGAATCACTAAGAACGGTATTTCGGCTTGATGATAATCAGCTGGTGCAGATCATTTATCCAGAAAGTGCGATAAGAAAAACTGCTGAACTGCGTAACGGCTACGTGGCAACTCACATGTTCTCAGCAAAGCTGTCTGACACACAACGCAAGAACTTGATTAACGAAGAGATTAATAAACCGTTCGATCTACATCAAGCTCCGTTATTCCGGTTTACGCTGTTCTCCGAAAACAGCATTCAGGAGCATCTGTTTGTAATCACTATTCACCACACCGTCTTCGATCATTTTTCTAAATCTCTATTGTTGAATGAATTGGGGGAGCTTTATAACAATTTCGCTCACAATACGCCTGATAACACCGAGCCTCGTATAACGCAATTTTCCGACTATTTACAATATAGAGACAAGAAAATTGAAAAATATGATACAGCACGCGCGCTCAAGTTTTGGAAGAAGAAGCTCCATGAAGTGGAGCCGCTGGATTTGCCGCTAGACCGACTTCGACCAGCGTTGCCGTCTGGACAGGGCGTACGGATCGAACATGATATTCCTGCGGAACTCGTAGCAGCAATGCGAGAGTATGCAAAGTCGCAACAAGTGACATTTTTCATGGTAACGCTTGCGTTGTGGAAAGTATTGCTCGCATTGTGGTCAGGCAAACAAGATATTTCAGTTGGTACGCACATCGCAGATCGTAGCTATCCGGGAACAGACAAAACGATTGGTTTTTTACTCAATACGTTAGTCTTGCGAACGAGTTTGGACAAGGAAAACACCTTTGCCGATTTTGTAAAGTCAGTGCAAAAAACCTGCTTTAACACATTTCGCTATGCAGACACCCCATTTGAAACCTTAGTAAGTGAATTTCAAGCGGATAGAAACTACCAGAGAAATCCGTTCTTCGATGTCCGGTTTTCCCATCTACAAAATTCACAAAGCCCTTTAAAATTAAAGGGATTGGCAGTCGAGCCAATTGATCTTGTCGACTGCCGAGCGCGATACGATTTAACGTTAACTATTAGAGAAAGTGGAACGCGATGCTTCGCGCAATTAGAGTATCGCAGCACGTTGTTTAACAGTGACACAATGCAATGGCTTTTAAATAAGTACATTGATTTATCTCACCATTTAATTAATGACCCACAAACACGCCTTGATCAATACCCGATAGTCGATGGTGCTTTACTTGATAAGTGCTTGTATCAGTTCAACGACACTGTCCAACCTTATCCTCATCAAAACAGCGTCGTTGATCTAATAGAAAAACAGTGCATAAACAAACCGGAAGCCGTTGCATTGTATTGCGATGGTGTATCGGTGATCTATCAAGACCTGCATAAACGCTCCGGCCAGCTTGCAAATCACTTACAAATGCAGGGGGTTGGCAGTGGCACTTTAGTTGCCATCAGCCTTGAACGATCACTAGATATGGTGGTGGCAGCATTGGCGGTACTTAGAGCGGGCGCAACTTATCTCCCGGTAGATCATCATTATCCCGATTCTCGAATTGAGCATATGATCCGTGACTCGGGTTGTGAGTTTATGATTGCCCATTCTTGGCTAAAATCTGACTTACCGGTTGCAAACACGACAGTCTGCTGGCTAGACAAAGAACAAGAGCACATTACCACTCTGTCCGACACTCCCAAGGCTATTGATATTGAGCCAAGTTCATTGGCTTACATCATTTATACATCAGGTTCAACTGGAACGCCTAAGGGTGTTCAAGTTACACATAGAAATGTGGTTAACTTTTTATGTAGTATGAAAAATGAACCGGGAATGACATCGAACGATAAATTGGTAGCCGTGACGACCTTGTCTTTCGATATCGCAGTATTGGAAATATGGTTACCATTAATTTGTGGTGCTACCTCAATTATTGCTAATACAGCTCAAACAACCGACGGCAAGCAACTGTTGAGGCTTATCGTTGACCAACAGGCCACGGTGATGCAAGCAACGCCAGCTACCTGGCGGCTGCTCATAAACGATGGCTGGACGGGTAGCGCACAATTTAAATCGCTGTGTGGTGGTGAAGCTATGCCGTCAGATCTTGCAAAAGAATTGTTGCAGCGTTGTGGTGAAGTTTGGAATATGTATGGTCCTACAGAGACTACAGTATGGTCAAGCATTTATAAGGTAACAGACTCGGCGACTCCCATACTGATAGGAAAACCTATCGCCAATACTACTATGCATATTCTTGATTGGCGAAAAAAACCATGCTACCCAGGTGTGGCCGGAGAGTTGTTTATCGGTGGTGATGGCGTCACGGCCGGTTATCTCGGGCGAGATGAATTGACGGCTGAAAGATACGTAGCAGTCCCATTTCTTGATAACAAAATATTGTATGCCACAGGCGATGCTGCCCGATTCGCCACTGATGGCAATATTGACTGTATTGGTCGGTTAGACAATCAAGTTAAGGTTCGAGGACACAGAGTTGAACTTGGTGAAATTGAGTCGAAATTAAATGAACACAAAGCGGTTCGTCAAGCCATAGCAACAACTATTGCAGTAGATTCTAACGATATTCGAATAGTCGCCGCTGTTGAACTGCAAGAACCAGTGTCGTTGGATAACGCGCAATGGCGAGCATGGCTAGCAAAGCGTATTCCAGAGTATATGGTGCCGCAAGTCATTACCGTACTAGACGAGCTACCCCTAACGCCAAATGGAAAGCTTGACAGAAACGCGCTCGCTACTATGGATTTAATGAGTAGTATGTCATTGGAAAATCCAGCGTCGCCGCAAACTCAACTAGAGCGTTCCATGGCAAATATTTGGTCCGAGCTTTTGGGTTTACGCTCTGTTCCTGTGAACCAAGTCTTTTTTAATTTAGGCGGGCACTCTTTACTGGCCATGCAGATGATCGCTCGTGTTAATGACGAGATGAACATAGCGATCGACCCTGTGGTTATGGCATCGGCAAGTATTAGAGAGCTGTTATCCAGCCACGATAATGAAGTGGATAGCATAAAATCAATTGCACAGAATCAGTCAGACTATGCAGTTGACACTTTCTTCTTTAACAAAGAAGAACTGTACGCAAGACTACACCGTCCGGCAAACGGACAAGCTGTACAGGGCGCAGTGTTATTGTGTAACCCAATTTTTGTAGAAGCAAACAACATTTTATGGGGCTATCAGCGCTTGGCTACACTATTGGCAGAGCGAGGCTATTACGCCATGCGTTTTGATTACTTCGGTTGTGGTAATTCCATGGGTGAAGACGAACAAGGCGATGCGGTTAGATGGCAAAATGATGTGAGTGCTGCTGCAAAAAAGCTCCTTGATATCTCAGGTCAGGAAAATATTTCAGTGCTGGGTTTTCGGTACGGAGCAACCTTGTCAGCTAACCTTGAATCGGTCGAGGTTGATAAGCTGGTGCTTTGGGAGCCTGTTTCTAGCAGCAATGAGCACGTTAAATTGTTTGATCATCGATATCACAGCACAATCACATATCTAAATGTAATACACCGTGCTTTTGTTCCTAAAAAGCAAAATGAAATTACCGGCTTTCCGCTGAGCACACCTTTGCGGCACTCTCTTTGCGAGCTGGATTTATTCGATGGGCCGTTGATACGAAAAGCGGCAGAGGTCCATTTAGTGACAAACGATTTGAGTTTAATATCACAATCCGGTTTTAGCACTATAGACGCAAACGCGAAAGCGTTCAGCACCCATGTCGTTAATGATACGGTTCAACTTATAGACCAACATGATGATTCAGGCACTTGGCTTCCCGGGAAGAGTATAAATACTGTGGTCGATTGCATTGTTGGGGCTCAACAAAATGCGTGAAATTGCATGTGATATTGGAGGCAATACAAACCTAGTCGGCATTTACACTCAGGCCGGGGCCTCAAATAACGATTATCCAGCCGATACCCACTCTGCGGCCAGGCCAGTGGTTTTATTGCTAAGTTCTGGCTTATTGTCTAACACTGGCCCATATCGCTTGTACGTTAGACTTGCTCGCCATTTGGCAAGTATAGGATTTGACAGTTTTCGATTTGACCTTTCTGGAATTGGTGACAGTCCGCGCAGTACTAATTCTTTACCAAGAGCAGAGCAGCAAATTCGGGATATTGCTGTTGCCATGGATTATCTTGAAAGTAAATTCGAAAGTAGTACCTATGTAGCCATGGGTATTTGCACAGGCGCCGATAACGCCCACCGGGCCATGTTAGCCGATCATCGTGTAATTGGAGCCGTAGGTGTCGATGGATACTACTATAAAACGCCACGATACTATCTAAACTACCTGTTCAAACAACTACCCATGCGTTTGCTAAAGCGCGAGCGATGGCAGAAAAAGCTAATTGAGCTAAGTAGTGCCGCTCGGGATAGGCTAAGCGATCGCAAGGCAATCAACAACCAGCCAGATACAGTCCCTTATCGCTGGGATGTACCTGATCGTGAAAAAACCGCTGCAGACTACCATGCTTTTATTGGGCGTGATGTCAATAAGCTTTGTATTTTCACGGCCAGCTGGCCATACAATTATCTCCAACAACACTCCGATGCATTTCCAGATGTCTCTTTTGGAGATAATGTACAAGTGCGCTACTTTGAAAATGCAGCGCACGTATTTCCACTTGCACAGGAACGGGATTTATTGACAACCACGATCAGTGATTGGTTACTCGAACGTTTCGGTTCTACCGACGATTAATTCAGTCGCTTGTTACAGTTGCTTGGAATGGCCCATGGTTAGGCAATCATGTTGCTAGTTGTATTTTAGCGCTCTGCCAAGATTGATTATCTTGTAGAAGTGGTGGCTGCCTTTTAGCCTTTCTTTATGCGCTGCTCAGCGCCTTGTTCAGCAACTTGCTCTTCAACGAAGTTAACAAGCGTTTTGATAGATGCGAATATTTGAAAATCGATGTCTTCATCATCAATCTCAATGGAAAACTCAGGCTCGAGCAAAGTGAGTAGTTGTATAAGCTGAATTGAGTCAAAATTAAGGTCATCAAAAAATGAGGATGTTTCTGACAAATCTATTTCGGATAACTCCACAGCCACTTCGGTGCAAATCAATTTTGTAATCCGGTCTTGGATTTTGTTCTGGTTCATTGAAATTGTTAATCTATTGAGCTAAAATACTGGGCTAAAATATTGGAATAAAAACGGGTTAAGTTTGGATGTCTTTGCTAGTCAATGCTTCAAGCGATAGCCTGTCTATTTTACCGTTATTGCTTAGTGGAAAACTGTCAACCAATCGAAAATTTCGAGGGACCATATAGGGCGGCAAATGCTGTTTGCAATGAAGTATGGCGCTTTTCACAAAATCGTTGCTTGTGGTGTCAAAATTCTTCGACTGTTTAAGCTTTACAAATGCCACGAGAGAATCACCCCCGGGGCGATTACTATCAGCGTGTTTTATTACCGCGACTTGTCCAACGTTTTGCATGGCGTTCAAACACGCTTCCACCTCACCAAGCTCCACACGGTAACCCCAAATCTTTACCATTGAGTCTACGCGCCCGTGGTAAGCCCATACTCCATCGGCTGAACAACTGACTTGATCTCCAGTGGCATACGCTCTCGTTTCAACGCCGCGCGGGTCGGGCAGCCAATGGTTCGCATCCGAATCCTTATGGCCGAAGTAGCCGCTCATAATGGTGGGGCCGGCAACACACAATTCGCCTTGCCCATTTTCATCTATGTTTTGACCATTGTTTCGTGTAAACAAGTGCGTTTCTGGTATTGCGCTACCGATGGGCATCCGCTCCAGATTAAAATCCTTGGGCACACTGTAATAGGTACACACGTTCGTTTCTGTAGGTCCGTAAAGGTTTGCGTAGTTAACGGTGTCTGGCAAAATCTGTCTAAACTGATTGAATAGCGGCACAGGAAATTCCTCACCAGCAAACAATACCGTATGTAGAGTTTTTAAATCTCTTTTGTCCAGCTTGCCTCGCTGCAATAACAATACTAACGTGGACGGAACCGCATATATAATTGTAATCGAGTGTGCTTGCAGGAATTCAGACAACCTGGCTGGAAAGACCTTAAGCTTTTCTGGCACAAGGTACAGTGTGGCTCCTGTAGCCAGTGTTGAAAAAAGATCGAATGTGGTTAAATCGAATGTTAACGGTGACACTGAAGCGACCTTATCATTCGACGTTAACCCAAATTCGTTGCACGCCCATGCCGGAAAATGGCGCGCTGCTCTGTGCGAGACGCAAACACCTTTTGGCGTACCTGTAGATCCGGAGGTATACAGCATGTATGCAGGCGTATTCTCGTTAACGTCCACTGGTTTGAATGTTTTACTAGCGTCGGACTCCAGTGCCTGCTGCCATTGCTCCGAATCGGTTACCAATATTTTATCGCCATCCCATGGTACCTTGCGATCAGTGCTATCGGTAATCAGCATTGAGAACTGGCCATCAAGAAATATCTTATCTAATCGACCGTCAGACCAAGTATCACCTAATGGGACATAGGTGTTACCTGATTTTAATATTGCAACAATAGCAATCACGGCATTGATCGATTTAGGTAATACCAAAGCAATACGAAGCCCTGGTTGAGGTAGCTGTTCGACTAACCAATGAGCCAGCGCATTGGCAGCCTGATCGAGCTGTGCGTAGCTTAAGGTTGCATGCTCATCCCACAAAGCGACGTTCTCAGGATAACGACGGGCAGCAAGACTAATGTTGGCGTGTATAGAATTGTTCACATTTGCGCTTAGCCTATTGGGGCTTGATGCCAGTAACCATTTTATCGAAGAACAGGCACGGTTTTCTACCAGTGACTTTGGAGCCCTGTCAATTTGTACCTGCATTATCTGAGCCATAGCCAAGCAGCGACGAGTCAGTCTGACCGACTCACCATCTGCTCCTGCTTTCGCCTGAAATAAAAGGCCGATGTGGACGTTTGACAGTCATATTAACGGCACTATTCGGGTAGTAACCGCGGAGAATTGTCGCCGATACAGTCGCTGCATTCTTGCGTACAGAACTATTTTTTGTGTATGCAAGTGGCGTAGTTAAGAAAGAATTTCGATATACACGTATAGATTGACGGTTCCAAAAGGAGAAGAATATTGAGTCTGTAGAATAAAATACATTTACTAACTCGTTTTGAACTACTGTTAACTGTCGGCATATAACCAATAGAAGAAAGTTATAGATATTCTGATCAAATCACTATTGCATTTAAAAGTTACCTCGGTGTAGACTGATCGCAAGCGGCAGGAGCTGCTCTTATCGAAGGTGTCACTATGCCTTTGCAACAAATGGAACTTGTTGATGTGTTATTTGGTACAACTTTTACACCTGTCTTATCGCTTTGGCTCTGGTCGTTTCCGAACTATTTGCCAGGTTATGCCTGTTCTGGCTGTGCTTGCACTATTAAGTGCATGTGCAACTGAACCGGTTGTTAGCAAATCTACCGAAACTCCGAATCACCTGATTGAGCCTCACATGCTGGCTGCTCATTCTTTGGTGAATGAGATAACCGATTGGCATACATTACAGTCAGAATTATTGTCAAAAGCTAAAACGAAATTACTGCCCCAGCCAACGATTGCGAAAAGCAAGGTGCCTAAGACATCTGAGACACCTAACACACCTGAGACACCAGGGACACCAGGGACACCAGGGGCGCGCAGTATTACAGTGCATTTGGTAGCAGCACCAGTAGAGCAGGTGTTGTACACACTTGCTAACGATGCACAGCTCCAATTACAACTCAATCAGCCACTCTCAGGCAATGTAACGCTCATTAGTGATAACCAGCCCATCGAAACGCTATTGAAAAAAGTCGCATTGCAAGTGCCGATGTTTTGGAATATTGATAATGGAGTAATACAACTGTGGGGCAATGAACCTTACACAAGCAGCTATGCTGTTGACTATCTGAATATTGATCGATCCACCCGCAGTCGGGTTGGATTGGCAACACAGGTAGGCACAATCAACGCAGGTTCTGACAGCATTGGTGGTGTATCCAACAGCTCACAAACATCGTTGGAAAACAGTGCTGATCATCATTTCTGGGCAAGTCTTGCAACCGATCTTGATGGGTTAGTTGGCACGACAGATCAAAAAAACGCTTCTAGCTACACCATTAATCGTGATGCGGGATTGGTTACGCTATACGGAGCGGCCCCGTTGCATAATAGGTTGCAAAATTATCTGGACAAGCTCAACAACCAGGCGCAACGGCAGGTGCTGATAGAAGCAACCGTGGTTGAGGTGGCATTGTCAAACGAATTTCAGGCGGGGGTTGATTGGCAGTTATTGTCTGATAACGCAACCGGTGTTAGTGCAGCACAGATTCTTTCAGGGTCGCCACAGCTTAATGTTGATTCAGTTGGTCGTATCGTAGCGCCAAACGGGCTACTGAGTCTTGTACAAAAAACTGAACTGGGCACCCTGTCTGGCACACTAAATTTGCTTGAGCAGTTTGGTGATGTTCGCATACTGTCCAAACCACGCATTATCGCATTGAACAACCAGACGTCAGTTTTGAAAGTAGTGGATAACCGCGTTTATTTTACTGTCAATGTGGAGCGTCAACGATCAGAAAACACAGACGAAATAATCACTGAAACTCAAATTCATACGGTGCCTGTCGGCTTGGTTATGAATGTCACACCTTACATTGATGAGGCTGATGAGGTCATGTTAAATGTGCGACCAACCCTGTCAAGAATACTCGGCTTTGTCGATGATCCAAATCCAGAGTTAGCATTGGCCGCTGTTCGTAACAGTGTGCCTGAGATTCAGGTGCGCGAGATGGAATCGATGCTTAGAGTCAAAAGCGGTGAGATGGCCATTATTGGTGGTTTGATGCAAGACATAAAGGATGGTAGTGATCGCTCTTTGCCTGGCATAGCGCGCCTGCCTGTAATTGGGGCCTTGTTTCGTCAGCGTCGCAAAAGCCGACAGCAAAGTGAGTTGCTGATCGTGCTAAAGCCGACGGTATTGCCTGCAGCGATCACTGAAAATTTAGCATTAAACTGAAATAGCACTGAATTAACTTTTAAACGCAACTGTCGATCTGCCATAGAAAAGTAACAAGCTAATGGATAAGCTTCTCGAACAACTTCAAAGTGACAAGCTACTAAGCGAAGATCAAGCGCGTGTTGTGCAAACAGAGGCTTCGCTTAAACACCTATCGGTTCGCAATGCATTGCAAAACACTGAGTTTGTTCCAACAGCGGTGCTTGCGCGATACCTGGGTGGCAACGTAGCAGTTGCATTGGACGCTGACGACTTTGTACCAGACAGCCATGCGCTCGCTTTGTTAACTCAGCACACCGCCAGGCATTTCTCGGTTTTACCAATATCTTTAGATAAAGAACAAAACCATCTGCTGCTTGCCACTGGCGATCCAACCAACGTTCTGGTACGTGATGGTGTGCGCCGTGAGATCGACGCAAGCATTAGCATTGAATATCAACGTGCTAACGTCAAGCAAATCCACCAAGCGCTCGACAAGTGTTTTGGGGCCTGCAATTCATTGCAAGTGGTTTTGCGAGAGTTCGATCGACAGGTTGACGGTATCGGTAAGCAACACGAATCTGAACAAGCACCCATCATTCGACTGGTTGATGCCATTCTTCAAGATGCAATCACACGCCGTGCGTCTGATATCCACTTAACACCTGAAGCATCCTATGTACGGCTTCGGTATCGCATCGATGGTGTGTTACAGGTGGTTTGCTGTCTGCACATTAGCTATTGGTCTGCCATTCTGGTGCGTATAAAAGTGTTGAGCGATATTGATATTGCGGAGACACGGTTAGCGCAGGATGGTCATATTTCCCACAAGGTTCATGGTCAGAAAATAGATTTTCGTGTCGCCAGCTTTCCGTTGCATGCTGGAGAAAATTTGGTGCTGCGGGTACTTGATCGTCAGCGTGGGCTTTTGACATTAAAGGCGCTGTGTGCCGAGCGTAAAATCGAAAATACCTTAACAAAAATGGTGCGTGAGCCCAACGGTCTGTTGCTTGTGTGTGGTCCAACGGGTTCAGGAAAAACAACCACACTTTATGCGTTGTTGCGCACCTTAGATGCATCATCACTGAATATCATGACACTGGAAGATCCTATTGAATACCCAATGGTCAATATCCAGCAGACTCGCGTGCATGGTGGTGCTGCATTTGGGTTTGCGCAAGGCGTGCGTGGAGTACTAAGACAAGACCCTGATGTCATTTTGGTTGGTGAGATACGAGATCCGGATAGTTGTGCAATGGGTTGTCGTGCGGCAATGACGGGGCACCTGGTGCTTACATCAACGCACGCTGATGATTGCATGGGAGCAATTGCCAGATTGTTGGAACTACAGACCAACCGGTCAATGATGGCAAGCGTGCTCACAGGCTTAGTCGCTCAGCGCTTGATTCGTAAGCTGTGCAAGCAATGTCTTTCCAAACATAGCGACTGTGGAACCTGTGGTGGTACCGGCTACAGTGGCCGCATAGCGATTTTCGAGTGCTTGATAGTAACCGATGCGTTTTCATCGCTATTGAATAGTGGTGCATCGTTTGCCGCATTACATAAACAGGCCGTGGATGATGGCATGGTTCCGCTGAGGCAGGTTGCTAAGGGGTATCTGCATCGGGGCCTTACAACAACAAAAGAATTACAGCGTGTGTTTGGTGATTCAATCATGGACGAATGAATCTATACGCGCTCACCAAAATCGTAAATATTTTTATCAAGTGTTTTATCGAATAATGTATCAATAGGGTTTAGGAATATTGTTATGCAAGGAATGCATTACAGAGCAATTGATCAGCAGGGTCGTATACATACCGGATTTTCCAGTAGTCAAAGCCTGTCTGAGCTGGAGCAACGGATATATCAACGGGGTTGGCAACCATTACCGCTTACGCTATTGCAACGACTTGCGAATAGAGCACGGTTGGGGCCCGGTGCTGTCAGTTGGACAAAAATTTCAGCGGCAATATTTACGCAAAACCTTGCGCAGTTATTACTTGCTGGCGTACCGTTGCTTCAAGCCCTTGAAGAGCTAATCGAGTTAGAGAGCCGGCGAGAAGTGCGGCAAGCCTTGTCTGATGTGCACTGTAAAATCGATCATGGCGAGAGTGTGTCTGCGGCCATGGCAAGTTACCCCCGGCTTTTCGGTTCCGACTACATAGCTTCGGTAAAGGCAGGTGAAAGCAGTGGTAAGTTAGCTCAGTGTCTGGAGTTACAAGCAGCGAACTTGCAGTGGCAATCAAATTTGTCGCAACGATTCAAAACCGTTTTGACCTACCCATTGTTCGCGCTCTTTTGCCTTGTGGCGGTGTTTCTTTTTGTATTGCTTTACCTCGTGCCGGCGATGTTGCCACTATTGTCCACGAGCGGGTCACCGTTACCTCTACGTACATTGCTATTACTGAATATTTCAGAATTTGTACGTCATTCCGGCATTATTTCGGTGTTGTCCATTGGTCTTGTTGTCGGCATTATCGCCGCCGTATGGCAAATTGATTCTCCGCTAAAGAGTCGTTTGCAAGTACTTGTGCTAAGTGGTACCTATGGTCAGATCATCAGTTGCTTTTCACTGGCTCGATATGCTCGCAGTATGGGGCTGTTATACGAGTCTGGAGTCGAAATCACTGATGCTATGCATATTAGTTTGAGTCTGGTGACTAATCGCACTTTAAACAAGCAATTGACTGTCGCGCATGAGCAAGTATTGAGCGGTGCAAGTATTGGTGAGGCAATGCAGGCGCAACAGGCACTTCCGAGGCTGTTTGTGCAGATGATCATAGCTGGAGAGCGTGCCGGAGTTCTTACAGTGGCTTTAAGACAGTGCGCAGAGCAGTTGCAATCAAATGCGCAGTATTCACTCGATAAGGTCGAGCGAATGATTGGACCGGTCATGCTTTGTGTATTAGGAGCACTGCTACTTTGGGTTGCTATGGCTGTGTTAGGACCAATTTACAGCGCGGTTGGGCAGGCAGGTGCAATGCTATGAAAACTGTTCTGTACATCAATGGCAAGCTTGGTGTCTGGATGGGTTTTAAGGGTGAAACTTGTATTAATGTACATGCAGAACCTTTGCGCGTTGGGCAAGCTGCCTATAAACCTTGTGAGTGGCTTCGGTCGAAGCAGCAATTTGTACACCTTGTGATCGATAGCGAGCACACCGAGTGTGAGGCATATCCGTTGCAACCTGACGGCACATTTATGCGTCAGCTTTCACACAAAAAGGCGCTGCGTAAAACACTTATTGATCGTTTCCCTGATTCGATTATTCAAACACCGATAAAAAGCACCGGACTCGATGCTTTATTGGTTCAGAAACTTAAGTTATCAAAGCTGTGTCGGAACTGGCTTGCCTATGTGGAGAAAAGTGCTATCACCTTTTGCTCGGTTGCAAGCAGTACTGAAATTGTTGCAAGTATGTTTGATTCCAGCGATCGGCCGTGCCTGGTTCTGTGTAACGTGCCAGGGTATTGCAAGCACACTTTGTGTGTTTCCGGCCATGCTCTGTTTACGCGGACGCTTGAACATACAGAGAACTTTTCCGTTATAGGCGGGCTTGAAGAGACTTTGTCTCATTTGCGAGCGACGGAACTGATCGATTCAGCGGTGCGTGTTTATCTGGTTGGGTTGTCTGATCAACAGCTGATTGGTGCCTGTGCGCTGGAATGGGTTAGCGAACTTGTGCGGTGTAATGAAACATTGCCTTTAGCCGTTGGTGAGCATCATAAGCTTGACGACCTGGCCATGCAACATGGCGCTATTTTTCGCATCACGCAACATGTGATAAAGCAAGGCGCTCTGCAGCAACACGGTTCAAAGCGCTATGTGTCACTGGTATTAACGAAACACCTGAAGTTTATTAAGCATCGGCAAAGCCGATTACAGCTTGCCGTCTTTTGTGCGCTGACTGTCAGTTCAGCTGTCTATAGTGGTTCGAAACATGTGGATAAGCAGCAACGGCAAAGTAATTATAAGCAAACCAAAGCGCGGCTGTTACTGGAAATTGATAACACCAGGCGAGCTGTGCTTGATGAGAGTCCAGATGGCATTGTGCTATCGAAAGCCTTATTCGATGCACAAGCGTTGAAGACGAGCGCAGGACCCGACCCGGCGATTCTTTTGCCTATGATTGCAACTGTTTTCACAGAACATCGTGAGCTTGTTTTGCAGGAATTAAACTGGATCACAATAGACAACAAAGCTGCTGACAGCGAAGTTGCTGGTAACGTTGCCGCTGAACCATCCAGAACTGCTATTGCATCAACAGACCGTATCACGTCCAGACATCGAATCTCAACGGAGTATCAGCCTGTAAGCAAGCTGTTGGTTAATGTTATGGCAATCAGTCATTCCGCCGAGACCTTGCGAGAACAGCAGAGTGCGCTTAATGCTGTGGTCTCAAGGCTAAATAGCTACAGCTCGGTAAGCAACCTGGTTGTACTCGAAGCGCCATTGTCGAACGTTGCCAACAACAATCGTATCGGTGCTGACGCGCTTGATCTGGCCACCCGTTTTCGAATCCAGTTTGAAGTTGATAAAAGCTAATCCAATGAAGTACAAGCTCTGGAGGTCGAAAAACTCGGTATTGTTAACGATACAGACTTTGTTGCTGCTGGTAGCCGTGATCATTCCCGTTGTTCAATGGAATGCTAATGCTTCAACGCAATGGAGCGATGAATTGCAGCAGTTAAAAGCGCACAAGTTGTGGCTGGTGCGCGCCTTAAACATGCTCAAGGAACATCGCCATATAGCGCAGGCTCTGAGCATTGGTGCTGAGGCAGAATCCGGGAATTATGTTGAATCTGTTGATTCGATAACATTGTCGTTAATAGATGCAATCAAACAACAGGCTCGTACTGAGCAAGACGAACTTACGCAGTTGTCTGTTACTCAATCAGACGACCGGCCCATGGAGTCAGTTGCTGGCGATTCAAGCCAAGCCAGCGACTCAAGCTTACATGCATTGACTGTAGAATTTGCAGTGACCACTGACAGGGCTATGACTCTGTTATCACATTTCAGTGCGCTAGGCGATGCAGCCGGGTGGCGTCCGATAGAGGTGCGAGGATGTTCAGTGGTTCGGCTCACTGAGTCGCCGGTGAGTTTGCATGCTGCATGCTCTGTGGATATTTACTACTTCCCTGAGGTGCATAACTTTGCTGAGGTGCTCAAATGAAGAGTCAGGCATTGCAGTTAAAGCTACACCACACTTCGCACTTGGTCATCAGCATTTTATTAACCACATTGGTATCAATTTCTGGAAAATTGTTCGCAGAGCCGTCTCAGGAAATTCGACTTTTTCATGAGCCAATGACTAATGTCGAGGCAAAGCAGCCGCTGTCAAACCTGAATCAGTCGCCAGTAAAGCTAAGTGATTTCTGGCAACCAAAAACTCAACATGATTTTCAAAAAACTACAGACAAGTCGCCAGGCACAGAAATCCCGTCAGTTGACAATGTCAGTAAAGTAAGAAAAAGAGAAAAGAAATTAGCTTTCCAATACAACGGTTTTATCGCCAGTGCCTCTGGGAGACACTATTTGATCAATGGTCTTCCATTGAGTGGTATCGACTCGTTGATTCTCGTGTCAGTCAAGCAAGGAGGTAGGTCAATAATACTGAAAACCCCGAAGGGTCAATCGTTTGAATTATCCGTGGGACAGTCTGTCAGTGAGGATTCGCTATGAGCCGTGCTGGCAAATCTATAAGTTGCGCCAGCAAATCTAAGCATCAGCGTGGTTATACACTGCTGCTAAGTTTGATTACGTTGCTGGGGGTAGGCAGTGCATGGATCGCAGGAATCACCGTGCACACAACGACTTCACGAACCGATCAGAGTGCTGATCAAACATTGGCGCTATCACAGGCCAGAGCGGCTCTTATAAGTTATGCGGTCAATTACATTGATCACTATGGAGCGCAAGGCGCAGGGGTTGGGCATTTGCCGTGTCCGGATACCGATAAGCCAGACGAGCCTGACAGCCCGTTGGCAGATACTTGGCATCGAGACGGCCCTAATCCACCGTGTGCAAAACAAGCCGTTGAGCATGGCTGGTTGCCAAGACATGTCAATGTTCGTGATGGGCGATTTCACTTTCATACACGCTCGCGTCAAAGGTTGCTTTACGCCGTGTCAGGACAGTTCGTCAATAATCCAGTAGGGCGTATTGTTAATCCGTCAACTGATAGCGGCTTTCGCGTTGGTCATTACACCGATGTGATTGCGGTTCTGGCGACACCACCATTGGATGAAGATCTTGCGGACGACAAATTTTGGTTAAACCAGAATCTTATAGCAAACCAGGGTACCGCTTTTTCGCTGATACGTATGGCCGACCTGCATAAAGCGTCTATGCAAAGAGTTGGCGGGTGGCTGGTACGTCATTTAAATAACGCAATGGAACAACGATGTGCACCAAACAATGAAACCAATCAATGTGGGTTGATAGATCGCTATTTATTGCAGTGTGATACTGAAAGAAAACTTATCTTACTGCACTGGTTAAATACTGAATTAGCGCCAATAGATTGTGAGAATCAAGAGCACTTCTTGCAGTCTACGTTTACCCTGCTTGAAAACGTACCGATTCAACGGCATTGGTTTATGCGTAACAAATGGTTTGAGTTTGTAGAACTCTCATTCGACCAGGACTGCTTTATGGTTACCGGGCTTGGTTGTCGCTTTACGCTTTTGCCAATCGACGATGATATGGAAATACTGAAGATAGGACTCCAACCATTATCAGGTCCAGTGGAACCATGATGTTAATTGGCGCGAATCAACGAGGATTTTCACTGGTTGAATTGAGTATCGTGCTAGTGATCATTGGTTTGTTGGTCGGAACAGCCGCTGCGCCTTTAAACAGTGCGATTAAGCAGGCACGTTATAAGCGCACGGGTGCCCAATTGGAGAACATCCGTGAGGTATTGTTCGGTCATTTGATCAGCACGGGTAGACTACCTTGTCCAATTCGCGTCGGGACAACTCAGCCTGCAGAGGAGCCCAATCCAACGGTGTGTTCGGTGCAACACGGTGCATTGCCCGCAAGCACATTAGGTCTGTTGGGAGAACGCTCTGAGAGCGGCGCCTTGCTCGATGCGTGGGGTCACGAGTATTTATATTCGGTGACTCAGGCAGATCACGATGCATTTGGGGTGAAAGGTTCGCCAGATTGGCTCACTGTTGGTGAGCTGGCCGCTGTAGGTGCCGAGAACTTGTTTGCTGAATTGCAGTTATGCAGAGCTTTGGCTGACAACAACTGCTCACAAAAAAACCTGATTGCCAATCAAATTGTCTGGGTGGTGTATTCACGAGGTGAGAGCGACGCTGCGGATGGATTAGAGACAGAAAATGCTGACAAAGACGCTGTATTTGCAGTCAGTGGCTACTCGTCTAACAAGGAACAAGCTTTCGACGATCAGGTAATTTGGGCGTCCAGGAGCGAACTGGTATATTGGTTGCTGAAGGCAAACTGGTTGCCGTAAAAATGTTCTTACTATCACATGTTTCTTCGAACGGTTCTTGCGATCTGTCTGACCACCGTGGCTACCAGTGCATTGGGTGACACACTTAAACCGTTCACCAGTGACGGTTGTAGTTCTTTTCCAGACGGTACATTCAAGCAGAAAGAGTTATGGTTAAGCTGCTGCACTGCTCACGACTATGCCTATTGGCGCGGTGGTACTTATGATGAACGCGTGCAGGCTGATAAAGCACTTCGATCGTGTGTTGCGAAGGTCGGTGAGCCTGAGGTGGCGGTATTGATGCTGGCTGGGGTTAGAGTCGGAGGCACCCCGTTTCTTCCAACCAGTTATCGTTGGGGGTATGGTTGGTCGTTTCCCAAATTTTATGGTGCGCTGACCGATGAAGAATTGGCGCAGGTAAAGGCGCGTGAAGCCGAGGCGGCTGCTGTCGATAAATAGGCAATGCGTGTGAGTCAGTACAAGCTATCTTGTTGTCGGCTCAGTCGTTGTGTATCGTAAGTATCGCTATCAAAACCAGGCAACCCTGACTTTGTCATGAGTTAGCCTTAAGTGCAGCTTCATCTTTTAGTATTGAATCTTCAGGAATCGAGTCTACGTACATTGCAGTGAAATAGGAGTTTGAACATGGAATGGTGGATAACTGGTTTAGGAAAGCAATATTTAGTAGTGGCACTGGTACCGGTGCTGATTGTTTCGCCTTACGTGATTTCACTAATCCGTTTCTAACGTTGAGGATTAACAGTTTGAAAGAGGTGCGAACCATTGTGCGCCGTGTTATTAAAAACTGTAGCTAGAACAGTACCATCGGTAATAGGTGGCTAACAACTGCGCTATGACTAAACAGATGCAAGTTCTACATTAGTTCAATACCTATACCGGCGCAACTTCATCACCTGTTCTCACAGATCCAGCAATTTCAACTTCGGCCAAGACACCAAAGTCTACATGCCCGAATGAACGGTTGAGCTGTTTCAACACGGCCAGGTTTCTGCTGCCAAGTTCAGGGTCAGCATCAATTGCAGCACACCGTTCGATGTGCTCTGTAACGAATAGCTTGGCACCACCAACGTGAATCGGTTGATTGATCCATTCACGTTCTTGCCACGGATGGTCGCCATCAAACCAGATGTTGCCACGGAACCTGCGCTTATCCAGAGATTGCCCAACTGCTTGTTCAAGCGTTTCCAGCGATTTTGTGTTCATGATCGATACGGTGCTGGTTGGCGAATCAGTCAGGCGTTTGTTGTCAACAGAGACTAACTTGTAAGGTCCCGGCTGTCCGTTTTTTATAATCCTTGTTAACGCCTCGGTCAGTTGTGCATTGATGCTGGGAGAATCTGCTGTGCTTTGCAAAATAATCTTGCCACCATGTTTCAGGGTTAGTGATTGGCTTGCATAATCGAATTGACACTGTATGGGCCCAATCTCGGGACTATGTGCAACCACGGTAAAATGTTTGCGTGCAATCCATGCCGGTTTGTCAACATTAAACAAGCTCTTGCCATGGCTTATTGCAAACGCGCGATCTGCTGGCATGGCGTAACCCATAACAAGCTCTGTACTGGACAGCGATTCTCCGCTTAAACCTTTGATCGGGTATTGCAAAATGTCAGTAACTATCATGGCCTAGCTTTTCGCAAATGAAAAAAGTTTAAAGAAGTTTCTGGTGGTGGCGTCGGCCAATTCCTCCAATGAAATGCCACGAGCATTGGCAACGAACTCGGCGGTATGTCGAACAAAAGCCGGTTCATTCATTTTTCCCCGATGTGGCACGGGTGCCAGATAGGGCGCATCGGTTTCCACCAGAATTCTATCCAGCGGTGCTTTCATTGCCACTTCTTGAACCGACTTGGCACTCTTGAACGTGACGATACCTGAGAACGAAATATAAAAGCCGATGTCCAGCGCTTGTTTGGCAATATCCCAGTCTTCGGCGAAACAGTGCATCACCCCACCTGCATCTGTGGCATTGTGATTGCGCAGTGTATCCATGGTGTCTGCAGCTGCAGCACGGGTGTGAATGATGAGGGGTTTTTTAGCTGTTTTTGCCGCTTCAATATGGGTGTGAAAGCGTTCATGCTGCCAGGTTAAGTCACCCTCAGAGCGAAAGTAGTCCAGACCGGTCTCTCCAATGGCTACCACACGTGGGTGATCGGCAGCCTTGACAATATCCTCGGCTGTTGGCTCATGTCCGCCCTCGGTGGTGGGGTGTTTGCCTACTGAGGCAAATATTTCGCTGTGGTTTTCTGACAGGGCGATAACATCGCTCTGATTTTCCCAGCTGGTTGAAATACACAGTAAATGAGCGATCTGATTATCGGCAGC
>CAYTJF010000060.1:0-24827 GCA_964437945.1 uncultured Granulosicoccaceae bacterium | reverse complement strand
AGCGAACTCAACGCAGTCAGGGCAACGGCTGTGGCGCTCCCTTTGGGCGAGCCTGCGTTACCGTTCTTGCCAATATGACCTATATTGGCTGCGAAGGGTGCCTTGTTGAGGCAATTTTAGACTAATCTGCTTTGCACCGTTTGCTTGTTACACCACACCAGTAAATACAATCTCTACAGCGACTTAATGACGCACGGCGACAATCTTTGTTTGACAGCAGCCTTTAGTAATTGTTAGATAGGAATTCAATAACAAGGAGGAGGCAAAACATGAGGCACCACCTATCATGGATTCATCGTGTTGCAAAACCGGTTACAACCGGACTAACAACGCTTTTTTTCGCCGCAGCTTTAAGTACGGCTCCGGTTTCAGCTGGCGAAGCGCCGGCACTGGCCGAAAAAGTGGCCGCAGGAGAACTACCACCACTTGACGAACGCTTACCCGAAACTCCACTTACGATTCCTGTAGTCGATGAGTTGGGCGAATACGGCGGCACCTTACGTCGCGCTTTTCTCGGACCAGGCGATCACAACAACTACACCCGTGTGGTGTACGACGCCTTAGTACGTTTTGCACCTGATGGCAGTGAGGTAATACCGCATATTGCAGCCGGGTGGGAATCCAACGACGACTTTACACAATGGACCGTGAGCTTACGTCCAGGCGCCAAATGGTCTGATGGTGAAGCCTTTACCGCCGATGACATTATGTTCTGGTACAACGACATTCTTGGCAATGAAGAATTGATGCCGGGCGGTGCGGTGTGGATGCAAAATGCTGACGGTTCGAAGGTCGGTGTAGAGAAAGTCGGTGACTACTCTGTAAAGTGGACCTACGCTGAACCCAATACGGCATTTCTGCTTAACCTTGCCAACATGGATGGTGCGGATAAATCCATTAACAATCTCGTGTTTGCCCCAGCGCATTACCTAAAAGATTTTCATGCATCACATGCCGATGCGGGCGAACTCGATGCCAAAGTTAAAGACGCAGGTTTTGACACCTGGGTTCAATTGTTTCAAGTCGAAGCCTTACCTCACCTGAGTGGCAATCGACCCAGCATGGCCGCCTGGGCGCCCGATGGCACTACCGTATCGGACGAGGTCTTCACCATCAAGCGCAATCCATACTATGTCGGCGTCGATCCGGAAGGGAATCAACTGCCATACATCGATGAAGTTCGTTTTACCTTTTACGCCGACAAAGAAGCTTTAAATCTTGCAGCGGTGGCTGGTGAAATTGACTTTCAGGGTCGACACATCAACATGGGCAGCTATCCGGTACTCAAAGAGAACGAAGAAACCGGTAATTATCGGGTAGTGACCTGGCCAACGTTTGGCGGGTCTGATGCCGTAGTGATGTTTAATCAAACCTGGGAAGGTCCGGAGGCAGTCGCATTTCAAAACAAAGATTTTCGCATTGCACTGTCGCACGCAATAGATCGTGAAGCCATCAAGGAACTGTCGTTCTTTGGACTTGGCGAAGCACGTCAAGGTGTACCCGCTCCGTTCCACCCGTACTATCCTGGTGATGAGTATGCGTTCAAGTACACAGAGTTTGATCCGGATACGGCCAACTCCATGCTCGATACCATCATGCCCGAAAAAGACGGTGATGGATTTCGAACTCTGCCTGACGGTTCGCCACTGGACATCGAAATTGGTGTAGTACCACAATTCGGTGCCTGGGTTGATATAGGTCAGTTGATCGTTGAAAATTGGGCTGAAGTGGGTGTACGTGCGCATATAGAAGTCCGCGAACGCACGCAACATTTTTCCATGCGACCAGCAAATCAGTTAATGGCCGAAATCTGGAATGAAGACACCACAGGCTTTCCTTTTAGTGGTAACCCGAAGTTCGATCCACGCAGCGATCCAGCACTGACTTTCGCTCCGCTGGTTGGCAAGTGGTATGCCACAGACGGTGCTGAAGGTGTGGAGCCCACGCCCGAGATCAAAAGTCTGGTAGACATTATCAATGAGGCAAAAACATCCGGTCGTGATAAACAAATAGAACTGGCACAAGAGCTGTTTCGAATTTGGGCCGACAATGTCTGGGAAATTGGCACCGTTGGTATGACGCCAATGATTCAGGGTGTGTTGGTCTCGAATGACAATATGCGAAACGTTCCGGAAGTCGCCGGTAACGACTGGCCACTACGCACACCGGGCGATACTCGACTAGAGCAGTACTTCTATGCAAAGTAAGTTGGCATCGACCACTAAGTGAATAGTGACTTATCACTCTTACTGTGTCACTACCTGGCTTGCCCGTTCATCGCTGAACGGGCAAGCTTTACTTTATACATGAGTGATTGGTCATTGGACTAGCTGATATTCAATGCTGCAATACATCATCAAACGGCTCTTGCTATTGCCATTGCTGTTGTTCATCTTTTCAATTATTGCTTTCATTCTCATTCAGGCACCGCCTGGAGATTTTCTAACCAGCTACATTGCCGAACTGGCTGCATCTGGCTCTTCTATGGATCGAGAGCAAATCGATGCGCTACGCACCCAATACGGTCTGGATCAACCGATGATCGTCCAGTATTTCAAATGGTTGGGACGACTGTTAACCGGTGATCTTGGCGTTTCCCTGGACTGGCAACGCCCTATCAGTGAATTGATTGGTGACAGGCTTTTGTTAACGCTGCTGCTCGGTGGCGGTACGTTCATTTTTACCTGGATGATCGCAATCCCGATTGGCATTCTGTCAGCCACACGAAAGTATTCATTCTTTGATTATTTTTTTACCGTATTCAATTACGTCGGTGTTGCGACACCGACATTCATGACGGCCTTGGTACTGATGTGGATAAGCTTTAAATACTATGGCATCAATATCAGTGGCTTATTCTCCCCGGAGTATGTCGACGCTCCGTGGAGCGCGGCACGTACACTGGATTTATTCAAACACTTGTGGATACCCATTGTCATTCTTGGCATGGATGGCACGGCAAGACTTGCACGAGTGATGCGCGCCAACTTGCTTGATGAGCTCAACAAACCCTATATGGAAATGGCACGCGCCAAAGGCATGTCCGAATGGCGATTGGTCATGAAGTACCCTGTTCGACTGGCATTGAATCCACTGGTTAGCACGATCGGTTGGTATTTGCCATTGATATTCTCTGGCAGCGTGATCGTAGCCACAGTGATGAACCTGCCGACAATTGGCCCAATGTTGCTGCGTGCATTAATAAGCCAGGATATGTACCTTGCCGGCACCATTATCCTGATTTACATGGTGCTCGCGGTCATTGGCACGCTGATTTCAGACATCTTACTGGTGTGGCTGGACCCGCGTATTCGCATGGAGAAAACGGGGTGAGCACCACATCAGACATCACCGCAACCAACCACGCCGTCGAGGACGCATTTGACGTTGCGCCAAACTGGAAGCTTGTGTGGTGGCGCTTTAAAAGGCATAAACTGGCAATGGTATCCGCTGTTGTACTTATGGTGATTGCTGCGATTGCCCTTTTTCCGGATTTTTTCAGTACACAGGCCCCACACGAAACCAGTAAACGCGAGTCGTTCATACCGGTTCAGGGAATACATTGGATCTCGGAAGAAGGATTCGGGCCGTATGCCTACAAAATGGTTGGAAAACGCAACCCAACTACATTGAAAATGGAGTGGCAAGCCGACGTTAAAAAAATTATTCCATTGGGTTTTTTCGTTAAGGGCTACGAGTACTCTGTGTTCGGACTATTCAAAAGTAGCCGACACTTAATTGGCCCGAAAGATCCCAAATCGCGTTCAAATATTCATTTGCTCGGAACCGATCGTCTTGGTCGTGATCAATGGTCACGTCTTGCGCACGGTACTCGGGTGTCCTTATCAATAGGTCTGGTTGCCGTTTTATTCAGTATTGTTATTGGCATCGTACTTGGTGGCATATCCGGTTACTTTGGTGGTTGGGCGGATATGATCATTCAACGTTTGATTGAAATTCTGCAGTCTTTGCCACCCATCCCAATCTGGATGGCATTAACAGCCTCGCTACCTCGCGATTGGTCTGTTGAGCAAACCTATTTCGCCATCACGATTATCCTGTCTTTAATCGGTTGGACAACACTGGGAAGAGAGGTACGAGGCCGTTTTCTTGCGTTGCGCGAAGAAGACTTTGTCATGGCTGCAAAGCTTTCGGGTTGTAGTCAGATGCGAATTATTTTTCGCCATATGCTACCCACGTTTACCAGCCATATAATCGCCACCAGCACCTTGGCCGTGCCAGTGATGATCATCAACGAAACATTTCTAAGCTTTCTGGGACTCGGACTAAGACCCCCTGCCATCAGCTGGGGCGTGCTGTTGCAAGAAGCCCAGAACCTGCAATCCGTTGCCCTGGCACCATGGCTGTTGCTACCAGGGATAGCCGTTATCATCACTGTGCTGGCGCTTAACATTCTAGGCGACGGCTTGCGTGATGCAGCAGACCCTTACAGCTAATCAAAGATCATGAACCGTCCCATGAATGAGCCGTTACTGTCAGTCAGAAATTTAAAAACCGAATTTGTGCTCGATGAAGGTACAGTAAAGGCAGTGGACGATGTCAGCTTTGATGTGCATCCTGGTCAGGTTGTTGGGATTGTCGGAGAAAGTGGTTGCGGTAAAAGTGCAACAATAAAATCCGTGCTTCGAATAATTGAAAAACCTGGGAGAATCAGCAACGGCAGCATCCTGTTTCACAAGCCTGGAGAAAAGCCAGTTGATCTGATCAAACTAGATCAGCGTGGCAAACGTTTGCGTGCAATTAGAGGTGGTGATATCGCACTCATCCCGCAAGAACCAATGGCAGCCTTCAGCCCGGTGCACACGATTGGTAATCAGCTGATTGAAGCCATTCGCCTGCATCAACCGTTAAGTAAACAGCAAGCTCGCAAAATTGCAATCGAGAGCTTAAACGACGTAGGCATGCCAAACGCTGAGCAAAGCCTAAACAATTATTCGTGGGAGCTCAGCGGCGGGCTACGCCAGAGAGCAATGATAGGTATGGCGCTAAGTTGCAAACCTTCGCTGCTGATTGCCGATGAACCAACCACAGCAATAGATGTAACAACGCAAGCGCAAGTGTTGGATCTGTTGCGAAAACTACAACAGCAGCATAACAGCGCCATCATATTTATTACCCACGATCTTGGCGTTATCGCACAACTTGCCGATCATGTTGTTGTGATGTATCTGGGCCGGGTTATGGAATCAGCTCCTATAGACGATCTCTTCCATAAACCACAACACCCTTATACGCAAGCACTGCTGCAATCAATCCCAACACTTAAATCAGTCAATCGCTCAGCACTACCCACTATCGATGGCTCAATTCCTCATCCGTTTAACCGTCCGGTGGGTTGCCCATTTTATAACCGCTGCAAAGACGCCATGCCCGGCACCTGCGATCAACAACCACCTGATCAGATAAGCGTATCTGCCACGCAGTCAGTAAGCTGTTTCAAATTTCAATCGGAAAACGACGTGGTTGTGCGCAAATGAACCGCCCGGAGCTAACAGAACCGCTTCTGGACGTAGTGAACCTGCGTAAACATTTCCCGATCAACAAAGGGTTTTTCAAGAAAACGGTTGGTTACGTCAAATCAGTTGACGGCGTAGACTTTTCAATCAATTCTGGTGAAACGCTTGGTCTTGTTGGCGAAAGCGGTTGCGGTAAAACCACCACAGCTCGCTGTATTCTACGTGCACTGGACGCCACCGACGGGCAGATTCACTATCGCCGTGCCGACGGTAGCGTGGTTGACGTCATCACACTGGATAAAGACGAGTTGCGTGAAATACGACGTGATATGCAAATGGTATTTCAGGACCCATTCGCATCACTTAACCCACGAATGACATTGCTCGATCTGATTGCTGAACCACTACTGGTAAACGGAAACACTAATGCTCGCGAACGACAAGAACGTGTAGCGCAATTATTGGAGCGGGTTGGTTTACGTCCAGAGTACATGCGTCGCTTTCCGCATGCATTCAGCGGTGGGCAACGCCAACGCATAGTAATCGCTCGAGCATTGGCACTGCAACCGCGTCTGGTAGTGGCAGATGAGCCGGTATCGGCGTTGGATGTATCGGTACAAGCTCAAGTGCTCAATTTGATGCTTGAATTACAGCAGGAGTTCGGTTTAACGTATCTGTTTGTCGCGCACGATTTAAGCGTAGTCAAACATATATGCGATCGGGTTGCTGTAATGTATGTGGGAAAAATTGTAGAAAGCGCACCAAGCAATGAGCTGTTTCATGCACCCAGGCATCCATACACATCTGCTCTAATGTCAGCCGTGCCTGTTGCCGACCCGCGCGTGCGTTCACGCATGACACCGTTACAAGGCGATGTGCCAAGTCCTGCAAACCCTCCTACAGGATGTCACTTTCACCCTCGTTGCCAATACGCGATTGATCAGTGCCGACAAGAAATGCCACCACTGGTGAAAATAGCCAGCAATCATGTGGTGCGTTGCCATAGAGCTGCAGACTTGAATCTGCCGGGCGTTGATGACTCTTGAACACTGCTTGTAAAATACTGGTTGTAGTTAAGTGTTGTTGCCTGGGTCGAGCACAAACCTCCACCCTGCCAAAAATACGACTGATAACTTAATCTCAACCTAAAACTAAATCAGAATGAACGAACCCATTACTATCCCTGGCGCTCAAGCCAGGGCTTTCACCGTTAACAGTGGCGAGCAAATCAGGATTGTAAATCTGCAGGGCTCGCAAGTAGTCGATGCATGGGCATTTTGTTCACATCAACTTGAAGAGTTCATGTCCACCGAACACACACGCTCATGCCTTGAAAAACTGACACCTGCGGTTGGTGATGCACTTTATTCGAATCGACGACGACCGATACTGCGCATTATCGAAGATACATCCCCCGGTGTGCATGACTTACTGTTATCAGCCTGCGATATTGATCGCTATCGATTGCTTGGTGTTAATGGCTATCACCGCAATTGCGCCGACAACTTAACTGAAGCCTTAGCCGAAATTAAAGTCACACCTCCGGAGATTCCAAGCCCGTTTAATATTTTTGAAAATGTCAGCATTGGCAACCATGGCGAACTATCAATCCAGGCACCGCTGGTCTCCGCCGGCGAAAGCATCACTCTACTTGCCGAGCTCGATATCATACTGGTACTGTCCTGCTGCCCCATGGATATAGCATTGACCAACGGACCTGATCGTCGATCAAAGCCAGTTCTGGTAAAGATCGGCTAACACCATCCCACTTCAGGTTTTCAACTATCACGGATACGTCTGACAGATGGCACCAGTAAGCACCCAAGCAACCCAATCATGAGTAAAACAAACCCATTGAAATACAGAGCTAACGTCGTCCCAAAAAGGCTGATCAACAATCCAAGTTCCAGATGCCCTAATGGTCCCATGCCCAGCGCAACCACCCAGGCGCCCATCGCCCTGCCACGTAGTTCCGCTGGTACAGAAAGCTGCATCATGCTTTGCACCATAATGTCTGAAGCACTGGCAAATACCGCAATCATTGCTACGGCGATTAAAACACCAGACATAGTGGGCACTCGACCGAGCATCAGCAGTGCAAGGCCAAAAGCAGACAACACTGCCATATACATCAGGCCCAATCGCTTGGTTGTCAGTAGCGTAACCACTATCGCACCAATCAAACCACCGGCATTTCGGAACGCATGCATAAGACCAAGATCATCCGCACCCGCATGTAATCGTTCTATTGCAATCTCCGGCATGGCCGTCGCAAAGGAAAATCCAAATACTTCCGTCAAAGTAGCGAATAAAATTAACAGCACCAGCAAATGACTGGATCGCATCACACGAACATACTCTATCACCGCGACTGGGATGCTTGTAGTTACCGCATCACCCTTACGTTCATAACCCGCCCGATTGGCCGTGGTATGCATAAAACAGTACACCGCTAATATGTGTGCCATCGCCAATACAAAATAAGCTGCAGCAGGTGATGCATACTCGCAAACATAACCAGCAATCAGTGCTCCAGACAATTGACCGATTCGAGAAACAATGCTTAGCAGACTCAAGGTACCAGTCATGCCACCCTTACCCGCCATGTCACCTGCATAGCTTAAGCGTGCTGGATGGTGTACAGACCGTACGATGCCTGAAACGACACTCATACCCAGTACCGCCGGTAGAGCACCTGCACCCTGTGACAGCAATAACGCGAATGCGATCAGTGCAATGACCAGTACCGCTTCCACCTGAATGAGCACCGCCCGCCGATCGAACCTGTCTGCAAGTACGCCGGCGGGTACACCAACAAACAACATTGGTGCAAAGTTCAGCGCCAGAACAATACCAACCCAGATCGAGGTGCCCGTTAGCTGATAAGCCAACAGACCAAGGATGACCTGTTCCCCCTGCCACCCGGCAGAATTAAAACTGGAACCCAGCGCCAGGTTGCGAAACACCGGGTTTCGAAAGGAGTGATCTGCCGGAAAATGGGGTTTTGATAGGCGCATGGGTTGCGCTAGCATACGCAAAGAAAGACAGACAAACTATGTTTATTTATTGCTGCAGACTTGGCGTATCCGGAAATGTCCGAGCGCGGTTACGATAAACGGATGGTAGTGGGGTCCCTTGCCGGTGGTGGAACACTCGGGTATTGATACCACCCAGCCTGTCTTTATTGATCTATGGCGCGCTGAACGATCATGATTGAAATCGGCCAGGTTACACCGCCAGTCGGTCTCAACCTCTGGTGTTGGTGTCGGTTACTAAGAACGATGTGACATTGGGTGAGGCAGCACTGGCCACGGTGCCGTATTGGTTAATCTTATTGCTAGGTGTGGCAATCCTGAAGCTGCTGCCGCAAATGCACTGTATCTTCCTGACGCTTTGATGTAAGCGAGTGTTAGATTTGAATCTCGGTCAGTGCACGCGACAGTCTGTTCATTATCTCTGGTCCATCTTATTCAGGCTTGGGAAAAAGCACGTTAACTTCCGTTTCAGCAGGCGATGCTGCCGAATTAATCCAAAACCCTTGCCATGCTTGCAAGTTATCGACGTTGGCTAGCGCCTCGTATTCTCCACTACTGGTGTTATAAGCCCATTGCTCAGACAACAGTAAGCCGAGCGATTTCGCCTGTTCAAAATCGCAACCCTCCGAGCAAATACCATTTGAGCTGGTAACCCGAATTTGTTTAACATCAACGGGTGAGGAATAAGGTGCTCCTATTAGCGACCACCCTAAAGTTGATACCCGCGCTGAGAAACATCCTTCTGGTGAAGCGCAAGCATTTGAGCGTTCCGCGTCACCATCGGGTACATCATCAGAAAGATCAATCGTCACATCTGCGCCAGTTGTTTGAATCATCCAGAAGCCAGCGCCTTGTGCCAGTGTGCTGTCAATTGTGGCCACGGCAAAGCTTTGCGATTGCCCGTCAAACGTATAGATCGACCATGTTTCACCGTATGACGACGCGGGCAAATCATCTCCGAACAGTTGTTCGACTGTTTGAGTTGAACCATTAGCCGGGACAGTAAGCATCGACCAACGATTGTTTTGCAGCGTATAGGTTGATGCAACAGATGGCGGTGCAACAGGCGGCGGTGGTGCAACAGGTGGTGGTGCAACAGGTGGCTGACCGTCATTGTTTAACAAATAGGGATCTAGCTTAAACCCTTCTGGACCCGCCTGGGATGCTTCGGTAATAAGGCCATCTAGCCAACCCGCTGGAATATTGCCGTGCACCATACGCAGATGTTGTGAGGGTTGGCGACGACGGTCGTCCATAGCAGTGACGCTTGAATCAAGGGTCAGTGCATCCAGACCCAAGCCACCTTTGCCGTCGGCTTGGTGGCACGACAAGCAAAAAGCATTATTGACTGAGTCCGGTCGGGGTTGATCGAACACTATCGGACCCTCCGGGAAATTGATCGCTTCACGAACGGATGTTGTGCCGTTTGGAGGGCTCTTCACGTCAATGCCATAAACGCTCGTATAGTCAGTGTGACAAGCGTAACTGTTAAAGCTACCGCGGCCACTCGCTGAGACAAGTTGGTCAATTGCGCCATGAAATTCTAGCGGGTAACGGTCCGCAACATTTTGCCAACGGCGGTTGTTTTCTATTCCGATTAACGTACCGCCGGCGTGATTGCACGCAACCTCTGAGTTAACCGGCTGTGCGAATATTTTGAAATCATCAATCCAACCCCGAAAACCGGCATCCCCAACGTTGCCCCTACGATTACTTTGGCCACCAACAACAAGCTGGCCCGGCTCAATATTGAAAAACCCTTCATCAATACGAAACGTGTTAAATGCAAACCCGTTATGGTAAGCAGTGATTTGACGGTTGCGGTCACTTAGTTGTAGAGCGATGTGCGCCCAACCCTTGGATGGTAGTGCAGCAGGTAGTGTCACTGTATTGCTGACGGTATTGCCATTGTCAGTTAAAAAAACCAAGTTCTGACGTCCTTCCAGTGCGAGCACAGTACCATCGGGGTAGCGAATGAGATTCCGGCGCGCACCATCATCTGCAAATCGGCTATCGACGAAAATACTGACATACCAGTCACTGTCTTTCGGGTCGCGCGGCTGGCGTTGAATGTCATAGCTCAATTCGTTGGCACCGTCGAGCCAGAAGCCACGACCGTGTATTCCGCCTAACGCCACAGCCTCCGCACGCCCAGTACCCCGACGTACCAGACCGAATGCTGGCGTTTTCCATCTTTCGTCAACCGCGCCGGCGGCATTTTGCAGTTCAATGTTGGAACCGTTGCGGCCGTTGTGGTAACGCAGTCCACGGTTCGACTGTTGACTCAAGGATGCAATCATATTGGAAACGATGAAGCCATCGGGGTTCATATAATCGTCGAAGGCAAGCTCATCCGTCGCTTTGCCATTGCTGATATGCCAGACGACATCTCTCGGACTGCGCGTTTGCAATTCTTTACGATGATTAAAAAGATTTTGCACCGAATCGGCAATCGATGAGTTGTTGGTACGGCCTTTAAGCACAGGATATTCGTGACCTTTATGCCGGCCTCCTGCACCCACTCGGACCTCCACGGGCGTGCCGTTTCTCTGTTCATAAAGCGTTACCAAACGGTGGCCGGCCGGATCCAAGGGCACTCCCCAGTCGGTATTGTTCAGCATATTGTCGATGTGGACCAGGCGACCTTGTGTCCAAAGTCCCGCCACCGACAAGCCTTTTAGAATTCCATTCCTCTCATTACGAATGCAACCCTCCCCCGGTACACAACGATGCGGGTATTGATTCGCCTGCTCACTCAACCGCGTGGAGACGGTCGTCGTGAACACGTTGTTGCCATCACGATCAACCCACGGGTAGGTGCCACCATAGTCGGTGGTTTCAGAGATGGTCTGGCCCTGGCCTGAGCGAAAGGGAAATGCAGCAATGCCGTATTTGCCTTTCATGCGCGGATCGTATGGGGCATTGGCAATTGGATAAAATCGTTGCCATCCCTGCACATCACAATCATCAGCGCCATCCTCAAGCAACGAATACACCAGATCGTATTTACCCGTTACATTGGTGCCCCTGCGATCGTTGAACCATGTGTGATCAAGCTTTCTACCGAGTCGTCCGACTACTAAGCGGCCGTCACTGGTGGCCATCGGTTCCCAAAAGACCGGTCCCGGCAGCAGCGTAGGAACCGGCTTGCCTAAGCGGACATCGGCGATTCGAGCATTCGGCGTTTTCGGCTTGGACACTTCCACTGTCATCGGTGTGCCCCAGAGTTGAGCCGGCGTCGCGTCATTCTCAGTGCGTCGCCAGCCGACGTGGGTCAGGTCGTAACAGTCGTTTAGTCCACCAGCGCCACATGTGTAAGGATTCGTGGAGTCATCGTTCTCAGGGAAATTACTGGTCGTTTCACATAGAAATTGGTGGTTGAATCCGATTCTACCGTTTGGACGGTGACGAATACCATTGCGGTAAGGGGTCTGATCGGACAGAATTTTTGCGGTGCCGGGTTCGGATAGATGCCAGGGCGCATCGACTTTCTCCGGGGTCAGCAAATAGAGGTCAATATCATAGCCCTCAGCATCGATAGCTATTCGACCATCATTACTGGTTCGAAGTCCAGGCAGGTGGGGATGCAAAAATTTGCCATCTTCAATCAAATGGGTTTTCGGAAGCAATGTAGGAGGCTCGGGAGGCGCTCCATAAGACGGCCCCACCAAAACGAAAAACAACAAGGCCGAGACCAAATAAATTTGCCGGGAGAATGCAGGCATAAATGACACGTAAAATTGATACACCTTAGTACCTCGAAGTTCTATGCTGATGAAGCTGATGAAGTAAGATGGATTAGACTGAACTTGCAAAGCTTGGACTATGTAAGAAGAAAAAACCCTTTACCAATATCGCTAATAGTAGTTTGACGGCAGTCTACCATTTTATCGTCCAGACAGACTTTGGCACATCATTAAAACTTAGATATGTCGTTAACCAATAGACACTCACAAATTTAAAATTAGATAGTGATTTCTTAAATGGCCAAATTTTAATTGATCGAACCAACTTCACTAGCGAGTCGCATATCAAATTTCCAGAGAGATTCCACCCATTGGCCATGCATGACAAAAGGGTAACCTAATGGGATTCGAAATTGGTGTTGCAACTGTAGACGTCGTCTTGAAAAAATTAAGGACAATCAGGAAGGGCCGACAATGTGAAGAAAATGATTTTTGCCAAATCCAACACAATCCTATTTTCGCCGCTATGCTGCGTGCGTTAGTGTAATTTTGCGTTGATTTAAGGGATATTGTTGATTTAAGGGATACTAATAGAGTTCCTTCATACAGCTACGAGGAACACAATTTCGCAATATTGCATAATGCCTTTCGTATTTAGAAATTGAATCATCATCTTGCTCCAGGAGCATCGGAAAAATTCTATACTCATATATTTCTAAAGCGGTTTCTTTATCTCCCGTTTCAGCAAAGGTAAAAGCCGAGGTATCTAATACTGAAATACTAGTAGATTTACGCATATTATTTGCGATATGCCTTAAATTTTCATCGATTGGAATACCGTCTTTTAACTCTGCCCACACATCCTTACTGAGCTGACATGGTCTAATGGTTTGGTACCACCAAGTTAAGTGATAATACACTCAACGAAAGGTAATTATTATGAGCTAAAGAAAGGTCTATCCAAAAGAATTCAAGCTTGACGCAGTAAATCTAGTGTTGGAACAAGGCTACACGAAAGCAGAAGCAGCCAGAAGCCTGTCAATCAATCAAAACATGCTGGGTCGCTGGATAAAAGAACTGGAATCTGAGGATGGTCATGCATTTCGGGGCAATGGCAATCTCACCCCGGAACAGGCGCAGATCAGAGAGCTTCAGCAGCGCGTTAAACGCCTAGTGGTGGAGAAAGATAAATTAAAAAAGGCGACGGTATTCTTTGCAGCAGAAACGAAATGAAATATTCATTCATCGCCCAACAGAAGAATACCTATCCGGTTCGCCTTATGTGTGAAACCTTGGGCGTCAGTCGAAATGGTTACAACCACTACGCGAAGGTCACAAGCCAGAAGCAAGACCCAGAACGTGAAGAGCTACAAAAATTAGTTGTAGAGATCAGTGCTGAGAGTGAGCGTACTTATCGTAGCCGGAGAATCCAGGCAGCACTGTGCGCTACCGGACGGCGTGTCATGCAGATTATCGATCATCGGGTAGAGCCGCAACTGCATAACCACTTCAGGGCCGCCTTGATCGCGATTCAACAAAGCCAGAGCTGCGGCAAGTCCACCGCCTGCGCAAGCGCCGCCGGTGGCTACCCGTCGAGCGTCAATGCCAAGTTTACCAGCGTGTTCAATAGCCCACATCAAGGCTTGCTGGCAATCTTCAAGGCCGGCCGGGAACGGATTCTCCAGAGAGAATATTGTCAGATCTAACAGCAAAAAAACAATCCGGATTTATCTCGACTGGTCATTCTGCCCTGCCAAAGACTGGAGATATTGTAGATTGGCATTCGATATTATCGCAGGGTTGATATCAGCAATGCTGATGTTCTAGCTTCAATCGTCAGCTAGCATGACATTGAAAGACTATGGATGGTGTCCATGTTAGTTCCAACAGGCTTCCGCATGAGTTCCGGTAGCGTTCTTTGCCCCTAAATGATTCAACGTTAAGGTGGCACAAATCATGTCAGAATTCTGGGTTTGTTTTGCTGTAGGGATTGCTTGCAGCTGATAGGTGGTGGGGGTACGGGTTGCCTGCAACAGATAGTATCCCTCAGTCGACGTCGTCTGCAGATTACAAGATGTGTCGTACGAACCTCCAAAGGTCAGACACCTGTTGAGTATCATGGCATTTTTACGCAACAGTAGCTGCCCGTCTGTGCGTCTTTGTTCCTGCATGAAATTTTTATATCGTGGCGCAGCAGTGGAAGCCAAGATGGCGATAATGGCAAGTACCACCATAAGCTCCAAGAGTGTAAACCCATGTTGCCTATATACCATTGAAAGGACGCTTCTAAGTCTTATTTCGGCTTTCATATGTGTATTTCAGAAACACGTGTCGGAATTTGACCAGTACAATTGTTTGGCATCAACGATTAAGAACAAATGTACTTTCAGCTGCGGCCTGTATTTCTTCAAAACTGCCTTGCCCATAGGCTTCCAGACTGTACAAGACAATCTCACGAGCACCATTACCCACAACACCATAAGCCCCGTTTCCACTACCCAGGGATACTATTCCAGTTCCTCCGTCATTTATGTAAATACCAATTTCTTCTAGCGTGTAGCGTGGCGGTTGGGAGACTCCCAGCACAAGGTTTTGATCAACCGATGATTGACCAATCTCCTCTGGCTGGGTCCACCAACGATCGGAACGTGCTCCTCGTTTAAACACGCCCTCAGATGCATTTGCATCGGGGAAAATCTCTCTGTCTGCATTGTTCATCAGATACTCCTCCCCTGCACGTAACGCAGAATCAATGGCCTGGAAAACCCGATCTCTCTGGATAGATGCAGTGGACACCTTGCCAGCCTGTTCCGATAAATCGATCATGGAGTTGGATGTAACAGCAACAACAAAAAGTATTATTAAAACCGCAACTAATACGTACCCTCTGTGCTGCCTGTAGCTGCAAGCACTTCGAAGTCGGAAGCTGGCTGAATCTGATGGGGACATCTTAGTTCCTCGTAGCCACAGCAACTACCACTTCCTCACGAACTCTAAAATCGGTCGCCATAATGCTTTGGCCGTTGAATTGGTAGTTTCTTTTAGTACGCAGAACCCGATCAGCACTTGCGAGTAACACACGCAAACGTACCAGTCTGGCATTGGAAAAATCATTCTGCGTTGCGGTCGTGGCAGGGATAACTGTATCTATTTTTGAATCACCGTCACTGTCGACGCCTATTTCTATATAAATATTTTCAACCCGATCGGCATTTGTGCTTCCGGCGAGTATCTCTGATCTGTTATCCGTAGTACAAACCAGTTGTCCATTGAGAAGAAACAATTCGGTTTCTATAATTTGATTTTGTCCTACCGTTTCACCCGTGCAGGTAGTAATGCTTTCATCAGGATTTCCGCTCGAATCGCTGGAACCGTTGATACGGAAAGTAACAGAGGTGGCATCGGCTTTGATCATTTGCCCTTCATCCCACTGGCCGTCAACTTTCACAAACACACCTGCGTAATGCGGTATTGGTACGATTCTCGAATCCAGCAGATTGAAATCTATACCTCTATAGGCAATCTGCGAAAGTTGTTGTTGTAGTATTTGAGTTACAAAAGTGGCTTCTTCCTGAATCAACTTTGATCCAGAAACCCGCGAACGGGTTTCTGCGGATAGTGTCAGAATAACAGTTGTTCCCAACAGTACGATGCTGCCGATAGCTAACGAAATCATCAATTCAATCAGTGTAAATCCATTCTCACTGTTAAGACTTGAAGTAGATGATTTCACATCTTTTGCTGCTATAGGCCCGAGAATTTGTAATTTGCAACAGCGGATTCTGGAGAATGGATTTCCAGAAAACGGGACCCCAGAGAATCGTTCCTGTAGTGCTTTTGTGTTTATCGTTACGGTCATTTTAGAGTACCGTCATGACGTTGTAGGTCAACATATTTTGACCAGCTATTGTCCTGTCTTTCCAACGCAGTGATACCGTGCAGCTATTACTGTCGCACTCGATTTTGCCAGCACCACCCGGAAGGTTTGATTCGACCCGTGCCCTCCATTCGACAATCAAGTTATTTATGTGAGCCGCACCGTTTAATGTTGGAGCAGTTTGATCGTAGTCTACGTTATACTCATTGGACGACGCAGAACCTTTGTCTGCTTTTAGAATTTCCAACATTTCATGGCCCAGATTATTAACCTTGCCATGAATATCCGCCGTTCTTATCTCACTCAAAGAAAGTATGTTTGAGTTCCCAGCCGCCAATACACCAAATGCGAAAATCGCGATTACTATCATAACTTCTATGAGAGCTACGCCTTTTTCTTTAACTTGCACTGAATAATTGCACTTTCTCTTAATAGGAGTTTTACACTCGGTTATGTAACTACTGCATTTGGTTGTTAGCTTGACAGTGAATAACTGAGGGATGGCGGCTTTCATTAGTATTCTCGTGAATATACTCAACACTATTAATGAGTTGATATGCGTCCAACACGGCTTATATCAATTTCGACGGTATGATCCCCGGCCGATGCACTCAGAACAGCCTCTTGAAAAGTGTAACCTTTATAGTTGAATCCTATGCTGCTAAGTGATTGCCCTAGTGAGTTTTCAAGGTTAACTGTCAGCCTATTGGAATTTATACTTTCCTGGTGTATCACCGTCTCATCATTGTCAAACGCATCATTTGAATTTTGGTCATGATAGAGAATCCAGCCATCGCCAATGCTACCTTCACAGGTGTCTCCGTTTGAACTAGCACATAGTCTTAGCCAGCCTCCACGCTTGATAGATTCCATACGCGCTAAAACAAGCGTTGATCGAATCTTGGAAACTACCGCACGCGAATTTGAATCATCAGCCCAGCTCCTAAAGGAAGACGCAGTAATCATAGTGACAATAGCCACTATAGTTATCACAATCAGGGTTTCAATTAGCGTGAAGCCGTTGTTTTTTTGTCGAAGTGAAGTCATTAGTCGATGGATAGCTATATTCACGGTTCTATGAATACTTAACTCTGCTTGTACCTAATTATAGTTTTCTCGTTTTCAGATATAGCGACCACCCTTCGGGAATAATTATGTAACAGTGCAATTCATTTAATGAGCTACAGAATTTCTTATTCCGCGAAGAAATTTCTTATTCCGCGAAAAACTGTGTTGAGGCTATTCAAATGGTTTCAATGTAGTGAAGAAAAACAACTCCTTTACATGAATGACGTCACAGTATTAGTTCTTAAATTCAGTTTATGCGTACATTGTCGATAAATGACTGACGTCAGCGGCCTTTTTGAACACGCGGCTTTTCCTGCTTACCAATTCACAAGCAATAGTTGATGTGTGTTTGATTTGCTACGACAACTCACGTTACTTGAGTATTGTTTTCTAATTTTCGGCCATATCAAATCTCTGGTTTTATGGCTACGGAGAGGCAGTTGAAATTTCACAAATTGCTATTCTTGCTACTACTCGCCGTCTTCGGATTGTGCCGTACTACAAGCGTATACTCGACTGAACTAAATATCCCCGAAATTCCTTTGTTTGTCGAAGGTAGTAAAACACCGTTACTCCAGCTCGTAATGCAGCGTGACAATAGTCTCTTTTACGAGGCCTATCCATCGTACGAAGATATAAACAATGATGGCGTGCTAGATACGTCGTACAAACCCCTAGAGATAGATTATTACGGCTATTTCGATTCGTTCTTTTGTTATCAAACCACTATTGATCACCTGGAACCAGTCAGTCATACATCGAACAAGAAATGCACCGTCGGTTGGAGCGGAGATTTCCTAAATTTTGCCACTATGACCCGCATGGATTTATTACGGAGATCTTTATACGGAGGACAACGAGTCGTTGATACAGCCAGCGAAACCCGACTCCGACGCGCATTTGTACCTCGAGATAATCATACCTGGGGTTTCGAATATGAGTCGGAATTGATAAATGGATTCAATATCAGCGATTACACTCCGTTGTTAGAACCGGCAAATGGACACCGCCACCTGTTTGCAACCAATAACGTTTATTTAACGCCCGAACCGTATTTTCGAATCAGACGTAATTCTACTCAGCGGATATGGGAATGGGTAGACAAAGAGCAAACACAGGGAGATGGGAGTGCAACTGATGAGATCAACCTGGACGTCACTGTCTGCAAGATTGGTTTTCTGGAAGATTTCTGCAAGCGCTATCCGGATGGCAATTTCAAACCCATTGGTTTGCTTCACGAATACGGTGAGAATAATTCCATGTACTTTAGCTTGTTAACGGGTTCTTTTAATAATAATTTGCAAGGTGGTGTGCTACGCCAACGCTTTGAATCTTTTGGCGACCAGGAAATCAACCCGTCTAATGGCACGTATACAGACAGCAACAGTATTGTCGAAAACCTGGATTCATTGCAAATACCAAACGATTTTTCTTTGACTAACGTCTACCATGATTGCCATGCTCGCCCACTAAGACCTTTCAACAATGGCGAATGTCGAGCCTGGGGCAATCCGATTGCCGAGATGATGTTTGAGGGGATGCGTTACATCTCGGGTGCGATGCAACCGACACCAGAATTTCTCACCAGCGGCGGTGTGGATGCAGATCTTGGACTGTCTCCAGCACCGTGGGATGATCCCTATTCAGATAATCAACCGTATGCTCAGTGCTCACGGGCCTATCAACTGGTCATCAGTGACCCTAGCCCTTCGTTTGATAGTGACCACCTGCCGGGTAGCGATTTCTCCAGTTTCAATTCAACGAACCTTGGCGATATGCATGTCGGGAACCTGGCTGATTTTGTGTCGAGCCATGAGACTGACTTACCGGGTCAGAAATTTATTGGTGAAGCTGGTGCCATTCAAGATCAGGCTCCTTCAACCAAACTGGTAACAAGTTTCCGCGATATTCGCGGACAAGCCCCGGAAGCACCACACCGGCAGGGTAGCTATTATGCATCAAGTGTCGCCTATTTCGGCCACACCAACGATTTACACCCTAATGCACCCGGCGAGCAAACGGTTAGCAACTTCACGCTTGCGTTAGGTGCACCTATCCCGTCTATTGAGGTAGATGTAGCTGGTGGAAAAATGGTCTTTGCGCCGTTTTCACGCTCCGTTAGAGCGTGTCTCGTCCCGGAAGGTCTGGAAATAAACCCCTTTAAACCTACCAATGCATTGGTATCGTTCAATATTGAATCCTTGACGGATACGTCAGGCAGTATCCGCATATCGTTTGAAGACCAGGAGCAGGGGCATGATTTTGACCAGGATGCACTTGTCCGCTATTCCTACAATGTGACTGGCAATCAGGTGACTATGACGCTGGACAGTATTAACGCGTCCACTTGTTTTGTTCAACACATGGGATATGTTGTTTCGGGCTCAACTGAGGATGGTGTGTATCTTGTTATACGCAGCGAGAATTCCGATCCAGCCATTGATCCCGACTATCTGCTTGACGTTCCTCCGGGTGAATTGCCGGGCGGAAACTGGGAAGATGGGCAAGCTCTGCCATTAACCAGTACGATTACTTTCACGGCGGACAGCAACCCGGCAGCCAAGGCTCTGAACTCACCGCTGTGGTATGCAGCCAAATGGGGAGGTTTCAACGACATCAACGAAGACGGTATTCCCCAAAGACAGGAGTGGGATGTCAATCTGGACGGCACACCGGATAATTATTTTAGCGTAACTAATCCAGCCGAGATGCTGACCACGATGCGATCGGTTTTTCAGCAAATCAGTGCAATCTCCGCTGCTGCTTCTTCAGTGGCGGCAAGTTCGGGCTCGCTTCGAACAGCGAGCAAGATTTATACGTCTGAGTTTAAAAGTAACGCCTGGACCGGCGATGTTCTGTCACGCACCATCAATACAGATGGTGAGGTGTCGCCAACCCCTGACTGGAGCGCCAAGGAAGCTCTGCGAAACCAGGTAGCCACAGGCAGCCGTGAAATCCTGACATACAACCCTGTTTCCCAAAAAGGCATTGCGTTCCGATGGCCACAAAATTCATCGAATCCGACATCGGACGAATTGAGTAGCCCGCAGGTGAATGCGCTGTCTCGAAACCCTGTCAGCCTTCAACAGGATGCCTTAGGCGAGCAACGGATAGAATTCCTGCGTGGAGAGCCGCAAGCTAATTTTCGTGAACGAGAGGATGTTTTGGGAGATATTATTCACGCAAGTCCCGTGCTTGTCGGAAGACCCAGCAACTTTTATCCCGACAACTGGGGTACTGGCGCACCTGAGAATGCGAAACCTTATTCAGACTTTGCAGCACAACATCGCCACAGACAACGAGTGGTGTATGTCGGGGCCAACGATGGCATGTTACACGCGTTTGATGCGGGTCAGTGGAACGGTATTGAATACTCGGACGGTACTGGTAATGAGCTCTTTGCCTATGTGCCGTCTCCAGCGTACCCCAATCTGTCTGAACTAACCAACGTGAATTACACGCACAAAAATTTTGTCGATGCAACACCGCAGATAGCGGATGTGTTTATCGATGGAAATTGGCGAACCGTGTTGATTGGGGGTTTACGCGGTGGGGGCCAGGGTATTTATGCGCTTGATATAACCGAGCCGGACTCAGTTGAAGAAAACACAGCAGATCAACATGTATTGTGGGAATTCACCGACGAACAACAGAGCGGTGTTGGTTTTACTTATAGCAGCCCTGTCATCGCTCGAATGGCGAATGGCAAATGGGCGGCGATTATGTCCGGTGGTTACAACAACAGCGCGGATCAGGTTGGGTACCAGCGTGGAGATGGCCGCGCATCGGTTATTATTGTCGATATAGAAAGCGGCCAAATGATGCGCATACTTCACCCCGCAACTACCCAATGTCAAGGCAATCAGCTGAATCCCAATGGTGCAGCTCAGCCAACTGCAGTAGATTTGAACAATGATTTTAAAATAGACACAATCTATGCGGGCGATCTGTACGGGTGTGTTTATGCCTTCGATGTGAGTGATTCGAGCCCCGCAGGTTGGCACGACGGTGAACTCAAACACGAAGCGGTCGATGATTCGAACAATCCTGCACCTATAACATCGCCTATCGCGGTCGGGACCCACCCGACGGGTCAAGGGGTGATGCTGTACTTCGGCACGGGTAAATACCTTGAGCCCAGTGATCAGCACCCTGGCCAGGCAAAGCGACGGTTTTATGCGATCTGGGATAGAGGCTGGGGAACCAATACCGACAGCCGTACGAAGATCTCAAACGGTAATTTGCTTAAACAAAGCATAACCGCCGTTGAAACTCGCGGTATAGACACTGATAGTGATAACACTATCGACGAGTACGTGAACGTTAGATTAACATCGCAGGAATCAATTGATTGGGAAACCCATGAAGGTTGGTACATCAATCTGGAATTCGGTGAATACCTTGGCGAACAGGTGATTTCGACACCATTACTTCGCGATGGTAAAGTTTTTCTGTCCACACATATCCCTACGGGCAACGAATGCAAACCGAATCAGGACGGCTGGTTCATGATATTTGATGCACGCAGTGGTGCGATGTTGTCCGACAACCAATTTGATCTGGATAAAGATGGTAAGCGCAATGATGGCAATCTGGCCGGAGTCAGTGGGTTGGTAAATCCTCTGACGCCCCCAACGATTCTTGCTGCTAACGCAGGCGATATATTACTATCACAAACTGCTCGCGATCCACAAATCAACTCGTCAGCACTCCATAGCAACTTTCGTGAAGGTCGGTTGACCTGGCGCGAGTTGGAACCCTAATCCACTAGACACAGACGCTTTGTCCGGTTGGTCCGGTGCTGGCGTCCACGTGATTGTTTTATGAACATAGTTATGAATCGTATTGCAAAGAAAAGCAATGAACCCGCTTAGCCCTATGTTGAGAAATTTTACAGTTCTTTCCGGCCTTGGCATTTGTGGAATATCTAGTGGGGCTATCTTGTGCTTTCTCTTCCCGACAGCGGCAATGTTCGCAATGTTTTTGTTGCTGACCGCATTCGCCACATTTACCATTTATAACGACTTAAAGCGATCCCGCAACATCTCTACAGAACGTCAAAGTCAACTAACTTTTCAACAGCAACAGCGCGAGCATCGGCTACTGTTGGAGAGTGTGCACAACTATCCTATGCCGTACGTTATCTACGATGAAGAGGATCTTCTGTCTGTTTGGAACAAACCATTCGAGAAGTTATACAGTTGCGCATTCGACAAGCTAGAAGATTCTCAACAAGCCAAAGGTATGAGCTATGAAGAGATTCAGTATGCCAATATTGAAGATGGATTATTAACCAGTGAAAAGAGAGCTTCCATCTGCCACCTGATCGACAGGCAAAAGCAGCATCGAATTTCCCTCAACGAAAGTGAAAATGAAGGACTTGTTGTAGATCGCCATTATGCTGATATTGGTTGGTTCAGAATATCGAAGTATTCAACCCCATCTGGAGGAATGGCCGCATTCGCGATTGATATCAACGAACTCAAAGAACGCGAAAGTGATTTGATCAAAGAAGTTAATCATCGCAAGGAGCTGGAAATAGAAATACGAAAAATCGCTTATACTGATGAATTGACCGGCATTCCAAACCGCCGCCATTTTATGGAAAGAGCTGAATTTAAATTCGACCAAACAGTCGCATCAAACGGTACAATAGCCGTGCTGATGATTGACATCGATCACTTCAAAAATGTAAACGATACCTACGGTCATGCCTGTGGCGATGAAGTTATCACAGCTACAGCCAAAGTAGTGTCAACATCTTTGAGTTCGTATAAGGGCATTTGCGGTCGACTGGGAGGTGAAGAGTTCGGACTTATCCACTTTGACTCCTCGGTAGCTCAGTCTGAAAAGTTGGCGCACACAATACGCTCTACTCTTGCTGAAATTTCGTTTCGGTACGATAACCATTCTTTTTCAGTTACAGTCAGTATTGGTGTGGCAGTTTGTGACGATGCCGAGTCTACTCTTACACACTTGCTAAAGCTTGCAGATGATGCGCTATACGCTTCAAAACGGGCGGGGCGCAATTGTGTAACGATTTCTAATCCTGGTGAAACAGAAGAATACCGAAAAACAGGTTAAACGAGAAAGCCAACAGCAATTGAAAGTAGTGCATAGAAAGCAATTCATCCTGATTTTCCGTTAGTCGATCAATATTTTTCTGATGATCAGAACCAGCCTCGGATTTCAGTGTGTAGGCAAGGAGAACCCGGCGCATTCACAACCTGTTAAAGCTCAGTTTTGATCAGACCGGTGGAACCGATGCTGACGCTGATGGTGTGCCGAACCCTGCTGCAACCGGAATTGGGTGCAGCAGTGGAGACAGAGTTCGACCGCACAGGGATAGCTGGCAGTGGCTCGAGTGGTCCGGTGCTGGTGGGAATTCTGGGGTTACTGTCGTTGTCAATTTTGATCTAGTTTACGTAGTTGTCGTAATTTTCTGCATAGCAATCATAGGTAAATTTGACGGCGTCTTTTGCTATTTGTGATTTCGGTACGTAGGCATCGAAGCCGTGATAACAACCTTTGAACAACTTGAATTTCACATCAACGCCTGCCATTTCCAGCGCTTTAACGTATGCAATGGTTTCATCTTTGAAGGGTTCTAAATCACCTACAAATGTAATAGTAGGTGGAAAATTGCTGTAGTCTTTATTTCTTGCCGCAGCAGCATAGGTAGGAACCTCTTCATTTTTTTCCCTGATATCTTTCAAATAGGAATCCCATCCCTTCTTGTTAGATTTGGAATTCCAAACCGGTACCGACGTCATTTCTCTAGCCGACTGCGTGTTCTGGAGGTCGTCTATCATTGGGTAGAAAGGCATTTGAAAGGCGATAGATACATCGCCAGTGTCTCGCGCCTTCAAGGTTACTGCTGCTGTCAGCCCTCCGCCACCACTATGTCCTGCCACCATGAATTTATGATCAAGGATACCCAGCTCATCGGCATTATCCTTTGCCCACAACAAGGTGTCATAGCAATCATTAAATGCGGCAGGATAGGGTGCATCCAGAGATTTGCGATAGGCAGGCGCAATGACAACGCAAGGTCTTTTATCAATAAACTGTTTGATTATGTCTAGATTTGGGGTGAACTCAGGACTACCTAAAATGTAGCCACCGCCATGTATGTACTCCAGGCAGGGCAATTTTTCGTTAGCGTCGAGTGGTTTGAATATCCTGATTCTAATATCAGGTCCCCCAGCTGTACTCGGTATGTACCTTTCATCGTTATACAGGCCCTTGATTTCTTTTCCATCATAAAAGCTACCCATTGAATTCATCATCCTTATGCCCCAATTACGACTGGCCAGATACGGCATAATTTTAAACGGAGTGAACATCGATCGTAATTCTTCGTTTGCCAAATTTTTCATGTCTTTCTCTTTAAAAATACTTGCCGTTGAAATGTGGATTTTCCAACGAGATTAAATTGGAAATAACGCCGCTACGGTTACTATTGAATCCGCTCCGCTGGGCACAAGCGCGGCCCTTAAATTTGTGCGATAACAAATGTTATCGATAGGTACTACATTTTTTCGTGAGTATCCTCGAGCCAGTGATGGCGTTCCCAAACGGGAACCTCTCCACTTGATCGCTTTATGCACGTAGAGTTTTCCAAACAATGTCGGGCTGGTGATACGCAATAAACCCTTCGGCTGGCTGTGAAAACTCTCCACAA
>CAYTJF010000059.1:6761-25029 GCA_964437945.1 uncultured Granulosicoccaceae bacterium | reverse complement strand
TTAATGGTAACTGGTATCACACCGGTCAGTGGCCGCATGATGGTGTTGATTTCACAGACATGCGCGTTGGGCAGATAGGCACAGGATCAACAGGCATCCAGGCAGCGCCAGTGATAGCAGAGAATGCCAATAAACTCACCGTATTTCAGCGCACGGCCAATTTCAGCGTGCCAGCCCGCAATCATATGTTAAGCGATGATGAGCGCAGCACCCATAAGCGCAATGCAAAAGCCACGTGTCAGTTAACACGCAGCAATGCTAACGGACATGGCTGGCGAAGTAGCGAACAGCGGGCTTTACAAACATCCCCCGAAGAACGTGCAGCACTCTATAACAAGGCTTGGAAAACCGGTGGTTTAAAATTTCGTGCAACGTTTGCTGATCTTTTAACCGACAAGAGAGCAAATGATACTGCCGCCGACTTTATCCGCGATAAAATCCGAAAAATCGTTAAAGATCCCGACACAGCCGAATCGCTTGCCAACATCGATCACCCCTATGGCGCAAAACGCCCGCCGATCGATACCTGCTATTTCGAGATGTACAACAGAGACAATGTCAACTTGGTAGATCTTCGCAAGACACCGATCGAAAGAATCACGGCCAACGGTATTTTATGCTGTGGGATTGATCAACATGGAGAACAAGTTGAACAACATCATGATCTGGATGTGCTGGTGTTCGCTACAGGTTACGATGCGATCACCGGCTCACTGCTGCGCATGGACATTCGTGGACGCAATGAGCAGATGCTAAACGATGCCTGGTCTGCCGGACCGCGAAACCATCTGGGTTTACAAGTGGCGGGTTTTCCCAACCTGTTTATGATCACGGGCCCTGGCAGCCCGTCTGTTTTGACAAATATGCTGGCCTCCATTGAGCAACACGTCGAGTGGATCACTGACTGCATTGAATATATGCATAACAACAATCACACATACATAGAGAGTCCGGAGTCTTCTGTCGAACAATGGGTTAATGAAGTCAATGCCGCAGCTGATAAAACCTTACTGCCAACGGTCAGACATTCTTGGTACCTCGGTGCAAACATACCCGGAAAACCCCAAGTATTTATGCCCTATGCAGGTGGTCTAGACCAGTATCGTGATATTTGTCAACAAGTCGCTAACGAGAACTACAAAGGCTTTGTTTTTGAGCCCGGCACTTAATCTCTGCCAATGATCTGTAGCAACATTCATCGGCACACTGGCCGTGGCGATTGCTATAGTTTGGGTTCACTCAATCACCGCCGAGAACCTTTGAATGAGTAATTCAGAACTCTTGCAACACTACACGCATATGCGGCGCATACGCACCTTTGAAGACCGTGTTGGTGAGCTTTACCTGCGAGGCGAAAGTGCCGGTTCTATGCTGCACCTTTCGATTGGTGAAGAGAGTGCAGCAGTTGGTGTGTGTTCTGCGATGCGTGACGGAGACACCTTCACTACGCATCACAGAGGACACGGAATTTTTCTTGCGCGTGGCGCTGATCCGAATCGCATGATGTCCGAAATTGGCGGTAAAGATACAGGTTACTGCCACGGCAAGGGTGGTTCAATGCATATTGCAGACATGAGCCTTGGTCACCTTGGCGCCAATGCCATCGTTGGTGGAGGTATTCCGGCTGTAGTGGGTGCGGCCATCGTTGCCAAGCAACGCAAAAAGGGAGCTGTCTCCATCGCATTTTTCGGTGATGGTGCTATGCAACAGGGTGTGCTCTACGAATCAATGAACATGGCAGCGCTTTGGGAGCTGCCCGCCATATTTGTGTGTATCAACAATCAATGGGGCATGGGTACGCGCATCGACCAAGCAACTAAAGCCACAGCATTGCATGAAAGAGCAGCGGCATTTGGTTTGAATGCACAAACAGTCGATGGGCTTGATGTGCTCGATGTGGCAGAGGCAGCAAGCCATATTGTTGATCAGGCACGAACAGGAACACCAGGATTTCTATCAGTTGACTGTTACCGCTTTTATGGACACGGCCGCAAAGATAAAAGCCCTTACCGAACACCAGAGGAAGAGGCAGAAGGTCGTGAAAAAGATCCCGTTCAATACGCACGTAACCTGCTGCAAAGCAATGGAACAAGTGTTGACGAACTCGATACACTGGATGCAAAAATTGCCGCTGAAATGGATGCGACTATTGAATTCACTATTAACTCCAAAGAACCAACTTTGAATACCATGTTTCGAGATGTTTTTGCACCGGAGCAAGCTGCGCCTGAACCGGTCGCAAAACGTATTGACCGCATTCTTGCGAGGACTTAACAAGCCATGCAAAAACTGACTTACCGAGACGCACTAAAGAAAGCTTTAACCGATGCCATGCGAGAACAGCCAGACATCTTTATTATTGGCGAAGAAGTCGGACGCTATGGAGGTGCGTACGGTGTAACGAAAGGTTTGATCGAAGAGTTCGGTGCCGACCGTCTGCTTGACACCCCCATCTCCGAACCCGCTATAGTCGGAACAGCAGTGGGTGCCGCGATGGCAGGTATGCGACCTGTAGCCGAATTGATGTATGTAGACTTTATCGGCATGACTATGGATCAGCTTTGCAATCAGGCTGCCAAAGTTCGCTATATGTTTGGTGGCCAGATTGGCGTACCGATGGTGCTGCGAACACAAGGTGGTACCGGTCGCTCAGCCGGTGCACAACACAGCCAGTCCCTGGAAGCCTACGTTATGCATACTCCCGGCTTAAGGCTCGCAATGCCTGCAACCGTTTACGATGCGTATCATTTACTGCGACAAGCATTGACACAACCTGATCCGGTTGTATTCATCGAACACAAAAGCCTTTACGCCATGTCGGAAGAAGTTGATTTAACCATTCCTCCCCCAAACTGGGGAAAAGCGGTGGTTCGCCGCAGGGGTAATGATCTGGTGGCTGTCACCTATTCCCGTCAATTACACCATGTCATGGCCGCAGCTGAAGAGCTATCCAAAACCGGTATTGAGCTAACCGTGATAGATCTTCGAACATTGAACCCACTGGATTTTGAAACCATACGTCGTGAAGTGGAATCGGTTGGTAAAGTGATGGTTATATCGGAAGGCGTGATGACAGCCGGGGTAGCAGCTGAGCTTTCGGCAAGAATAACGGAAGAATGCTTTGATTTTTTGGAAGAACCAGTCATTAGAGTGGCTGGTGAAGATATTCCCATTTCGGTCTCAGCCAGTCTTGAAAAACACTCCGTACCTTCGCCAGAGTTTGTCAGTGAGGTCGCACGGAAAATGTTGGCATGATTCGCACCTTAACCATGCCGCGATTGGGTGAGACCATGACAGAGGGGAGACCAATCGCATGGCTTGTTAAAACCGGTGAGGCGTTCAAACGAGGTGACCCGATACTGGAAGTCGAAACCGACAAGACTGTCGTAGAGTTTCCGGCGCTTGGTGACGGTACATTAGTAGAGTCACTTGTTGATCTTGGAGAAATGGTGGAGGTTGGCGCACCGTTAGCGAACATTGACATGGGTGATGGACTAGACTGGATTGGCAGTGGTGGTGGTGAGGTTACTCTCGAACCAAAGGATACTGACTCAACAGGCGCATCCATACCCCAACAAACACTGACAAACGATCTCAACACAAACGCAAAAGACAACAACCTTACATCTACCACTGAACGTGTCAGGGCTACACCACTTGCACGCAAGCTGGCACGTGACGCTCAAATCGATATTAACGAGGTCAAAGGCAGCGGTCGACGAGGTCGCATTGAAAAGGCTGATGTCAATGCGTTACTGCAAAATACCAGCGCTGAATCGCAAACCGGGTATAACTTAGCGTGGAAACGAACCGGCGCAGGTGTTCCTATTGTACTGTTGCACGGATTCGCTGCCGATCACGATGTATGGGCTGGGCTGAGTTCTCAGTTAGTACATAGTGGGCATGAGCTGTTTGCTGTTGATCTTCCTGCACACGGTGCAACAGTGCTTGAAGCACGGCACCCAGATGCGTTTACTACCCCGCTGATCAAATCGATTCAGGATCAATTTGGTGACTCTCCGGTGCATATCGTTGCACATTCCATGGGTGCCATAGCAGCCGTCGCTGTAGCAACCCAAAGAGCTGTTTCTTCATTAACACTGATTGCACCTGCCGGTGTTGGCCGCACCATTGATACAAACTTTCTCGAAGAGTTAGCTAATCCACGCAGTATCCAGTCCGTTGCCAACACGCTTGACCGAATGACGCATTGTTCAAACGGACTTTCCGACAGTGCGATAGAAAGTATTTATCAAAACCTTAGCCAGGGTCGGCTCGTGAGTCTCGCCAAATCACTGGCCGGTGCCAGTGGTCAGGCAATCGATATTCGTGCTGATCTGTGTCAATTGGCAACAAAAACTTCTGTTTCGATTATATTGGGACATCGTGATCGAATCTTAAGGTGGTCTGAAGCACTGGATATTTCACCGTACATTGCAATCCACCACATTACCGATGCAGGACACATGCCTCACTGGGAGGCTCTGTTTGAAGTAAAGACAATTATCGAGCGGAATGTACGACAATGAGTAATAGACGATGAGCAATGCAAGAGTAAAACTGAAAACGGCGGTAAAGCCGTAGAAGCATTTCGTTAACCATAGAGTTTGTACAACATGAAAGGGAGAACAAATGGCTTATTTTGTTACGATTGATGGCGGTACCGAAAGCCTGCGTGCGCGTGTTTACGATGCAACTGGCAATTGTCTAAGCAGCGTTGCCGAAACTTATGAAACCACATTCACAGCAGGTGCGCGTGCCGAACAGAACCCGGCAGACTGGTGGACTAATTTTGTTAAGGCAACACGTGCAGCTATTGCTAACGCTAATGTGGATACCAATGATATTCAATCGATAGCATACGCTACCACCTGTTGCTCTGTCGTCGCTCTCGATAATAACGGCAATGCCCTGCGACCCGCCTTAATCTGGATGGACGTGCGGGCAAATGAAGAAGCAGAAGCGGTATTGGCAACCGGCGATCCGGCACTGAAGATTAATGGTAACGGACAAGGCCCCATATCAGCGGAATGGATGATTCCCAAAGCCTTATGGTTAAGCCGTAACGAACCTGATGTGTTTGATAAGGCCTATCGAATTTGTGAGTATCAGGATTATTTAACCTATCATCTTACTGGTGAGTGGGCTGCCAGTCTTGATAATGTTGGACTCCGATGGCATTACCGCAACCGTGATGGAGGATGGGCAGAGTCGTTGGTCAAATCTCTTGGAATTGAATCCATTCTAGACAAATGGCCACCACGTATAGTGGCACCCGGTGAAGTGGTCGGTACACTTACTTCCAGGGCCGCTAAGGAACTCGGCTTGAATAACACAGTAAAAGTTGTGCAAGGCGGCGCAGATGCGCTGATAGGTATGATTGGCCTTGGCGTCTCAGAACCAGGACAGCTGGCACTCATCACCGGCTCATCGCACTTGCAGTTTGGTGTAACCGAAAAGCCATTGAACGCACAGGGTGTATGGGGTGCTTATGCCGATATTGTTTATCCTGATCGCTACATTGTAGAAGGTGGGCAAACATCAACCGGTTCAATCATCAACTGGCTGGGACGTTTAACCGGCGGACTGGATTTTGACGAACTCAACGCCAGTGCGGCAAAACTTGAACCTGGTTGCGATGGGCTAATAGTCCAGGATCATTTTCAAGGTAACCGTACTCCTTATACCGATCCTCTGTCGCGCGGTGCGTTTATCGGACTGACATTAGCTCACGAGAAACACCATATTTTCAGAGCCATCATGGAAGGCATTGGCTTTGGTACGCGAACCATACTGGATGCGTTCAAATCGGCCGGATACGTAAGCTCTGAAATGACTGTGGGCGGTGGTGCCTCTGCCTCAGACCTGTGGTTACAGATTCATGCCGACACAGCAGGGATTCCAGTTAGAATACCCGCCTCACCCGATGCGCCATCAACCGGCTCTGCAGTACTAGCAGCATTTGGTACAGGACACTTTAACTCTATAGATGAAGGCATTAAAGCCATGGTTCATCCGGGGCGAACGATCGATCCCATCTCGGCGAACGTTGATAAATATAATGAAATTTATGCTCACTACCTCAAACTTTACCCTGCCTTGAAGGATGTTCAAGCTAGCAGCAGATAGGGTCGGCGTGTCATATTGGGTGTCTGTTTTAAACTATAAATTTTTCTTTAAATAATTTTTTACCGATTCGCTGTGGTTAGACGTATCCCAGTTAAATGCGAATCGCAAATGCCCCGCTTCCAATGTGGTGCTGGGAGTATCAATAGCATTATCATAAGAACAGGAAACTGACTTAACATTAGTCTTTATCTTATTGTAGTCAGCATCCACACAAAGATCGTTAATAGCTGAGAATGTGCCTCCACAATATTCATTCATTGCCTTGTTGATTAACTCGCTTAGCTGCGTTTGCTTTAAAAACGAATCACTATCGAACGAAAAATTAAAATTCGTCGCACAGTTGCGCTCTGCTTCAACTTTTACAGATTCGACCTGATTGAAGGCAATATCCCACAGTTTCATTTCCCTCATACCATCACCAATTGCGTTAGCGATCAAGTACAAGCTAAAAAAGCTAATACATAGTACTGATAAATTCATCATCATTTTCGTGGCCTCGTTGTAGCTGGTAAACTACCAGCTATTCCAGTCGATATAGAGGCGGTAACCAACACTTCAAGTAACGTTCTCATTGCAGGCTGATTTTTGCCCCGATAGCGTTCTATACTGTCAAATAATAAATACTCATGTACTAATAAGGTTACCAATCCACTAGCGCAAGGTTATTTTGTGTACAGAGCACAGGTGAATGTCGCCGATACTTGTCCATATCATTGGCAGCGCGTATTTTAATGCGAGCGCGTGTATTATTTACCCGATCATGTATTTATGACATTCTTTCTGTTCATCTTAGGTAGGGAGCATGATGAAAACGCCACTGATCTCGGATTTAATCAATGATACTTTTCTAGGTGTTATGCGAACAACGCTTATCGCTATCAAACAGCATGAAAGTTATACATGGGAAAAATTGGATTCAATAATTGGTGGTGGCGGCGTCAATGTATTGATAAACTTCGTAAGGCGAGGACACTCCCCACATTTTCAACGTTTACATAAGTATGTTTTTTTTATAGAAGGTTGCTTTAAAAAAAACCCTAACTATCCGCCGCTTCAGGCCTACACTGAGTTCATAGGCAACACGCTTGGTTCGTCTGGACAAACCAATCGCTACAGCCCGTTCAAGGAGATGTTAAATTTATCCGAAGAGGAACAAAGCAAATTATCACAGCTGATTTCTGGCAACTACTATGCAGTTCGACGGAGTTACGACAATCGTTATGTCGTCGCGCATGTCAATATTGCTGATACTTACGAAAAATTTGGTTTACCTATTTGCCGTGCAACCAGGCGTAGGCTCGATGGCGGAGGTGACTTCAGTGTAGATGGTTCAGTGTGGAAAAAGAATCAACATATACACATGACTGGCTATGAAAATATCTCTGGTAATACGCGATCAATGTATCTCACACCCGTCGACGAAAAATATATGTATGGCAGGGGATTGACAAGTGGTATTGATGGGAACGGAATAGCATTTAGTGCGAAAGTACTAATGGTCAAAACCCAAAATAATATTACCTATAAAAAAGGTAGATTCTCAACAGGTGTATTTGAAAGCAAAGACGAAACCTTGGAGAGCTTAGTTAATGGTGGAGTCCCCGGTAAAGAAATTGAAGAGATGATCGAGTTCATTCATGATGGCTCACATATTCATGTTCTTGTTGGATAAATACTAGAACCCCGTGAAGCTGCTGACGCAAAGAACTAAACAACCGTTATGACTATTCCTCAAATACGCTCTGAGGTGACCACGGAGAAGTAGTTACTTAGGCGTATGTAATAATGCAATTAATGACTTGTGAAATATCTACACTTATCCCATCGCTTAAACGCTACCCAACGGTAGATCTTGGCTTGCAAACCACACCGATTGAAGCGTTAACCAGAATGGGAGATAAACTGGGTATCAGCCTTTTCGCAAAGCGGGATGATGCCACAACGATATCTATGGGTGGCAACAAGGTACGTCAGCTGGAATACTATCTTGGCGCAGCAATACACGCCGATGCCGACACGATTTTAATTACTGGCGCAGTTCAGTCGAACTTCACACGTCTTTGCACAGCCGCGGCCAAAAAGCTTGGTTTGCATGCAGTCGTACAGTTGGAGAACCGTGTACCCAAAGAAGACATTTCATATAATCAATCAGGAAATGTGCTGCTAAACCAATTGCTCGGCGCTGAAATACATTACTTCCCTATAGGTGAGAATGAATCAGCAGCTGACGCAAATCTGGATCGCATGGCAGAACAATTGCTCATTAACGGGCGCAAACCCTACGTCATTCATCTTGGTATCGAGCATCCGCCGCTCGGTGGTCTTGGATACGCCTACTGCGCTGCCGAGTGTTTTCAGCAATTGCAGGCCATGCAACAACTGCCTGATCATATTGTCATTCCATCTGGCAGCGGTTTAACCCATGCAGGATTTTTAGGCGGCGCCAGGAGTTTTGGATGGGAGGTTCCAATCCACGGAATATGTGTGCGCCGCAGCGCGAATCTGCAATACGATCGAATTATGCAACGCACTAACGAGATAAACCAATTACTGGGTGGCGATGGTGATACTGACACTAAAGATGTATTGGTTGATGATGCGGTGCTTGAGCCTGGGTACGGGCAGTTGAACGCCCAAGTCATGAAGGCTATGTCAGACTCTGCACAACTTGAAGCCCTATTGCTCGACCCAGTCTACTCAGGACGCACTATGGCTGGGCTGATTTCCCTGGTTCACAGCGGCAAAATACAAGCAGGGGAAACGGTTCTGTTCATTCACACTGGCGGATTAGCGTCACTATTTGCTTATCAAACAGAATTAACTAATGGTTTGCGTGCGTTTCAAAATGGCATTAATGCGCAGCAAGACATTGACTATTAAAGATCAACCGAATTTTCCGCGACTAGAATTCAACTACCGCACAATCATCAAACACGGCTGTGTCATCCGCATAAAGTGTAACCGCGCCGTGGCACCAATAGCTTTGAGTCTACATAGCGAAGTAATCGAGGGTTAATCATCTGATCAGCGCGTTGCCATACTTACTATCAAGTGTTACTTCATTGTGGCCTGATCGCTGGCGCTGTTTATTCTGTTTTCAACTTTGGACTGGCGGGTTATCAGATTGTATTGATTAGTCCAAGCAATCGCTGACCAGACCAAAACGCGGCTATGACAATACACGGTAATGCAATAATCCATTTCACTGTCATTAACCTTGTTGGTATCAGCTTGCCAATCAAATACAGTAATGGCCACAGCAGCATCACAATGGCCAGCTGCCCTATTTCGACGCCAACGTTAAAAGACAGCAGGCTTATCCAGATATTCGGTGATGTGACATTCAGAATTTCCTGCAACACAAAGGAAAATCCCAGACCGTGTAACATGCCAATGAGTGTTGTCAAAACAAAACCACTTTTTGAAGATGCTTTTAACGGGTCACTACTCAAAGCCATTAATGCCGCCAGGATAATCGACAAGGCAATGCCTGTTTCAATCAGTGGAATAAACCATACAGCCTGAGGCACATAGCCGAAAAAACCGAGCGTCAACGTGACACTATGCCCAATGGTGAAACCTGTTACTCGCCATGCCAAGGTAGAAATGAGTGTTGCGCCCAATACCAGGCATAAGACAAACAGAACGTGGTCATAACCTGCAAGGATATGCCTGACACCTTCAACGATAAACGTATTGGCGGCTTTCCAAATTGAATTGGAGATAACAACCGGTTCGTGCAACAGGCCGCGTACTCTGAATACTGTCGGGGCTTCACCTGCGTAATCCAGAATCAGATTAGCAGTGTCCTGCTGCCCTTCCAGACCAGGATCAAGCGAACTGGAAAGGCTGTACGATGAAACCTGCCCTGCTGTCCGGTAGTGAATTAGAACATCAACCACACTGTCCCCAACAAATGGTGCCGGTGAGACAACTTCCTGATCGGGGCGACGAAACGCCAGCTCAGCCTCCTCCAAGGTGCTAAAAGGCGGTTGGGAGATACCGCTATAAACACGCACGGCCATAACTTCGGACTGGTAACCGGACTCACCGGATGTGATCGTATGCCCGGATGCTGCCAACTCACCAAGACCAGCAGGGTCTTGCTGAATAGCTTTGTAATCGACATAGTGCATCCATTCACCATCAACGAGTGCATTGGTCGTATAGGGGGCAGGATCCCGACTGCCATCTTCCTGCACGGTACCTGCAAGATCAGCAACCAGATAAGGCATTGGCAAACGCATATACACGTCAAGCCCTTCGGCCTGATGGGATACGTGAATGACCCGTATATTGAGATTCAGCTTGAAGTGAGCTAACGCTGCGCCAGACAAGACCAACGCCGCCGATAAGACCAGCCAGCGAAGTGATTTTCGCTGGCTAGAATAACAAGACAATAAAACCGTAGGAATCAAGTAGAAACGCAATCAATTCCAGTTATACACTTTTCTTCAGCTTCGCTATTTTTCAGCGGTCACGAGGTTGTGCGAACCAAAGTAGTAGACATGACCTTCTTTACCTTCAAGATCGGCTTTGGTTAGAACCACTGATGGCGCATCAAGAAACGTGTTGTCATGTGTTTTGGCCCATTCATCCGCTGGCAACAAGGTAGAGGTGTAATAAGTGGTTTCCGGAACCAGATAATGATGAGGTATCGCAATATTGGCCTTGGTCATTTCAACAACCGCATCAGCCTGCTCGTAGTCGAGAATATGGCGCGAGCCATCGACAGGCACAAACACAACATCGACATCACCAATTTTTTCCAACAATTCTGGTGCTGGTTCTGGTCTGTTATCGCCCCACATCAGCAGACGCATTCCACCGGTCTCGATGAGATACATGGTGTTGTCCATGTGGCGGAAGTTATCCGTGCAAGGATCATCACGGCCTTCGAACTGCTTAACAGCTTCTGTCCACGGAATGAGCCCGGGGGCAACGCACTGATGCTTGTCGGCAAGCCCGGTGATCTTTACATCACCGAGTTCGAAAGTGCCACCCATACGATCGAGCAGCATGTTGGCGTCGATCTTATCCAGTGCATCGTGGTCAAAATGCGCGTGTGTGGACATGCCGATATCCACCTGGGCTGCCGGGAATTCCACGTGATACCACAGGCCCCACGCACCCGAAGGGTCGTTGCGCCATGGATCCACTATGATAGAAATACCCTTGGGGGAGGTGACCCCGAATGAAGAGTTGCTGTAATAGGAAACTTCCACACCATCAACGGCGTCACGCGTACCACCTTCGTTCTGAATCTGGATGATTCGATCGTGATTTTTGTCGGATTTCCAAGAGGTTAGCCCGGTTCCCTGTGCCTGTGTCATGCCCAGCACAACACTTGCGACAATGAGAGATAACAAGCCAATCTTCTGTTTCTTTTTCAACATGACTCAACCTTGTTTTCAGTGGATACTACGGAGTATCCATAATTCTGGTGATGGACGCAAATTTAGTGTTTATTGAGTGAGCGTGGCCGATTGAATTAAAAATTGGTCAACGCCCATAACGTACGACTGCAATCATGGGAGTTCAAGGTGAAATTTGATCTTATTTTCAAATAGACCTATCTTTATTAGCTAACCCATGCGATCTATGCATTGAAAAGTGGCCTGCGGATATCAAGCGCAACGAGATGCAATGCAGTAAGTGATTTGGTCCCATCCATCGAGAATGGAATATACGAATATACAGACGGTTTACTTCATCAAAAAAATGGTCGATCGATAGCCTGCTAATGAGGCGTGAATGGATAAATGGCACCTGCATGTTTGTAATAGAGTTTCGACGTAATTTAACACTCGTTCTTCAGGCGACTACGCCCTACCAATGACACTTCGTGGCATCTTCTTTCTGCTGCTTGCACTGCTTATATTCACTGTGCAGGATGCGATTGTTAAGCTTCTGACCGAACGCCATGAAGTGTTACAGATTCTCACCTGGCGAATTCTTATTGTCGTGTGCATTCTCGGCTGTATTGCAAAATACAAACTCGGTTGGCAATTCCTGAAAACCGACCGGCGTGCGCTGATGTTTCTTAGAGGATTTTTAGCTTTTGCCGCCTTTACAAATTACTATTTTGCACTGAGCTACCTACCCCTGGCGGATGCAGCAACGGTTTATATGACAGCGCCGTTGTTCGTCACCGCGTTATCTGTTCCGCTGCTTGGAGAACAGGTTGGTGTACGTCGATGGATTGCCATTACTATAGGGTTTGCAGCCGTGGTTTACATGTTAAATCCAGGTTCGGGTATTTTTCAGCCCATTGCAGCACTACCACTGGCCAGCGCACTGTTTTACTCATTCATACCGATAGTCACGCGCTTGTTCGATTCCAGAGATCACACATTGACTATCGTGTTTTACACAACGTTTAGCTATACGATTTTTTGTTTAGTAGCGTCAACACTGGTCCATCTGTGGCCAGCAATGCCAGATAATCACAGTATCTGGGCCTCTATTGCCCAACCATGGAATACAATGAATGCTGGCAGCTGGGCGCTAACATTTCTTTCAAGCTTGCTATTCACAGCAGGTATTATTTGCATAACCATAGCCTACCGGGTGGCCCAGGCCAGTATATTAGCTCCTTTTGAATACAGCTATCTTATCTGGGCAACGTTGATTGGCTATTTGTTTTTTTCAGACATACCTACAATACGAACCTGGATTGCAGCATTAATAATTGCCGGCAGCGGCGTTTTCATTGCCATGCGCGAGCATCAAAATGCATGATTAAACACCAACCCTAGTGGTCTTTTTGGCACAACTAAAGCCTATGAGATTGCAGTCGCACCCCGCTTGACCTGACGATATGCCAGAGTTAGCTTAAAGAGCGTACTTTTGAAGCATCATCGTGCTCAAATGCATCCGTGTAATCGCGCACTTCATGAGGGGTCGCCCCCTCTTCTTTGAGGGCTTGCTTCCAGTGAATTGCAATCATCTTAGCAATTCGACGTGCCTGAAAATTCGCCTCGGTGGAGTTCAGTTCAAAAAATTCACAAGCATCTAATGCAATACTGAGTGATGCAGTGAATAGTCCCCCTGCAACAATGCCAGTCTCCAGCATTCGATGCCGAGATGGTGATGGATTAATATCGAATGCGGGAGCTAATCGCCAACGATCATTACCAACATAAATAAAGCCATGATGGACCCAATGCCGTGATCTAATTGCCTACCTCCATGATTCAATACATAGACAACGTCGACACCATGCTCAACTGCCAACAACGCATCTTCACTTGTGGCGATTCCTTTAAGCACCAGTTGTTTATTAAAATTCTTTCGGATGCGCTCGATATCTTTCCAGGTTAGCGAAGCTTGATAATGCGCCGCTTCCCCCACACCTTTCGCTCGCCAAGGTGTAACAAATCGACCCGCGATATCTCGATCACGACGGCTATAGATTGCAGAATCAACGGTGATACAGAACGCTGGCATGTTTAGCTGTATAGATTGTTCAACACGCTCATCTACTCCAGCAGCATCAGTGCGTGCATAGAGCTGTAATATCAGCTTTAGCTCGTTTCCTACTTGTTCCATAAGCTGCGCTGGTGACCATTCTGAAACCGAACTCAGCAGCATTGGAACACCAAAGGAATTTGCGGCCGTTGCTACCGATAACGCACCACGAGAGTCAAACGCCTCAAGTCCCCCTACCGGACATAAAAAACGGGCAGCCTTGAGATTGAACCAAAAAGAGTAGAAGTACAATCAATAGAGCTTACGTCGTTAAGAACACGAGGACGCAAAGCCACCGAATCGATTGCAGCCCGATTGCGTAGCATTGTCGTTTCTGTGTCAGCGCCACCGGTGATGTATGCCCAGGCGCTGTCCGGTAGTTTTGTGCATGCGGCAATGATCAGTTCGTGAAGGGCAAGTGTTACTGAAAGCTAGCCTCCGTTAAACCAAACACATCGGCACAAGATTTTCCTGAAGCAAGCCCAATAACCCAATCCTGCTCCGCGCTTAGTTTTGCTTGCGCATCACTCAATATTTCTCGTGCACTGGCCGGCGACAGTGCGATCAACCCATCGTCATCGCCCAGAATCAGATCACCTGCCGTGACGGTGCGTTTTCCGATCGTCACCGGAGCCTGCACTGTGCCTTTTTCGGCACCTGTCGGACCACGGGGATTAACAAATCGAGTGAAAACAGAAAAGTCTGGCCAGCTTGCGATGGTTGCTGCATCTCGCACCGCACCATCACAGACAACACCAACGCATCCTTTGGAACGCAGATGGCCGCTTACAATCTCGCCGATCATCGCTGTATCATCGCAACCACTTGCAGCTATAACCAGCACATCCCCAGGCTTAATCAGGTCAGTCGCATGTAGCACGGCACCAAAATCTGGTGGCTCGCAAAGCGCAGTTACCGCCCTACCACAAAGCTTTGGTTGCTTGCCAAGTACGCATAAAGGGCGAATGGCAATGTCGAGTTGTTCTTTGGGAGACAAATCCGCTGCAAAAGCGACCGGAATATTTTGCCAGACTTTAATCTCGTCTATAGACAAAGAATCGTTATCGCTTGAATGAATGGTTACTGTCATAGTTTAGCTTCCCACTGTTTTTGATACAACCGAGCATAAAAATCACTGAACATAAAAATCAATGAACATAAAAATCACTGAACAACTTCTGCCAAACGACGCATACTATCTGGAATGGTGTCTGACGAATTTAGCGTACAGTTTAAACGTAAGGGCTGACTATTGATACTGTTTGAAATTAATAGGGATGCAAATACGCCCATAGTCGGTAAGCCAGAATCGTATTTACTGCCATTGGTAGGCTGGATGCCACCCAATTAAGTCGCTTACGCAATAGCGGTAATTATGCGGCCTATATTTTATAAGCCGCAAACAACTATTCGCGTAAAACTATTCGCATAAAACTTGCATACAACTTAGGAGAGTGGACCAAACACGTGTTGGTACAAAGCAAGCACTGTAATAACTAGCCCCAAAATCCACATTGGTATTGGGATTACTGGCGCAACAATATTGATAATTTTCTTCTTACCTAGAAAAAAACACCAGGCAGCAATCAACAAGCCTGCAACCGCTACAGCCAAATATTTATACGGTCCATCAATAAACGGTATTGCAATAATCAACGGCAAAAAAGCGATGAGTAATGTAACAAACCCGCCTATCACCGGAATAGAGCAACAGCCTCTTATCACTTTTCCTAAAGCTTCCATAGTTTTCTCCTATTCTAATGGAAGCCGTACCTTACAGTAGATGTTTTTGGCAATAATGGTTCAAATTTTGATTTAGCGATACCGCGTACAGGTAATACGGTGACTTTGTGTGCAATTCAAGTATTAAGAATACTTCTACATCACAGAAATGCGTAGCTCACAGAATGGGCTGACAACTTTGTTCAATCTAAAGATTAGAAATACGAACTCGTCTCGTCTTTAATACAACCGTTGCATATCAAAAGAATGAATGCTAACCGGAACAGTTAAACACTTTCTTTTTGTATGTATATCTGAACAGCTTCTGCCAAACGACACACACCCTCTTCAATGACCGCAGGCTCATTCAATGTAAAGTTTAAACGCAAGGCATATCGACTAGTGCCAGTGGAGTCAAACACACTACTCGGTGATACACACACAGCACTTTTCATTGCGTATTGAAGTAGCTTGTCGGTGTTCAGTTGGTCGTCCTTGGCGTGAACCCAAACAAACATTCCACCAACCGGCGCCTCCCATTCGAACCACTCACTTAAATGTTTCTCAAGCGCCACGCACATGGCATCTCGACGTTTGCGGTATAGCGCTATAGCCTGGGTTTGCAATGACTCGATCAAACCTGATTCAATTGACTCAAGCGCAATCCGCTGATTCAACCCACTGGTACACATATCTGATCCCTGCTTGGCCAGTGCCAGTGCTTCTATTATCTCAGGTGCAGCGATAATCCAGCCAATGCGTAAGCCTGGGGCAATTTGTTTGGAAACAGTGCCTAAATAAATTACCGGGCCTTTGTAGGTATTACCGGGATTGGACTTGGCGGAGATCTCGATCAGTCTTGGCAACACTTTATCATCGTAGGTAAGTGTGCCATAAGGATCATCTTCAACTAGCCATGTGCCGGTGGAGTGTGCTGCATTAACAAGGGATTGGCGGACAGGCTTACTGACTTGCTTACCGGTTGGGTTAGAAAAGTTCGGCACGGTATAGGCGAACTTTGTATCTTTTAAAGAGGCTAATGGATCAAAGCCCGGCGCATCCAATTTCATATTGCGAATGTGCGGTTGCCGTGGTCGCCACGCATCCAGAGCGCCAAGATAGGTTGGAAATTGGCTGGCAATCAGATCACCTTCATTGAGTAATACTTTACCGAGCAGGTCGAGTGCTTGCATACCACTGGTTGTTACCAACACATTTTCTTTAGTTAAGCTTAGCGCTTGGGTACTGAATCGCTTAGCCAAAGCTACCCTGAGATCGGCGAGCCCTTCGATGGGGCTATAACCGAGTGTGTCGTCAGGGTGCGTTACTATCACTCGTTGGGCGATACCGGCCAGTTGTTCGACGGGCAGCAGTTCGGGTGCAGGCAAGCCACCGGCCAGATTGATCAGATCAGGAATTTCACCAGCGGCTAAAAACGTGCGCGTTATTTCGTTGGTTGTGCCGAGCCAGGAGGCGAATGTGGGACGCTTATTCATTAATAGAGAACACTATGATGCCGAACGGACGTTCAAACGGAACCACCCCGGCAAGCAAAAGCGCGCTAACTTGCCGAGGATGGTTTTTCCCGAAGTCTTAACTACAAACCCAAACGTTCGAAAAACGTTCGGCGACTTTCGACCATAGCCCCAGCTTCCGGTGTTTTTTCAGCCTAATTATTTCATGCTTCCTGAGCCGCTTCGCGGAATTTTCCACGTTCTTCAGGAGACCAGTTATAAGTGGTAACACCGTCGCTACATCTTCAACGAATTTAGCGATCAATGTGCCTTGTGGCGACTCGTTCGACTGATGATTCTGAATTCTCAACTTTGTCTTGTCTGCTGCAATCGCAGGTGAAGCTGCGACGGCAACCAGTAGGGGTACCGCAAGCACGAAAAGTTTGTTGCGCATGGGTTATTCCTCCAAATTAATTGTTCAGCAAGTTTGCTGTATTCACGGTTCATAAGATGGGGCAGCTTAACGTTTGAACCGGTTCAATTATTACCACATGGGACCTCAAGGATGTCAAGAACTATTTGAACGAGTCCAACTTGCCCGTTGTCGGACTACTAACAAACATGGATAATCAGTTGTGAGTTAGACAACAACCATACTTATTATGAATACAAACACCTATGACTACTCCGGCCAAATCGCCGTCGTAACTGGCGGCTGTAATGGCATTGGCGCCGCGGTTACCGAAAGACTAATAAATTCTTCAGCCAAAGTCGCTGTATGGGATATGGATGTATCGAGTCCCGAACAACGGGTTGCAACTATTTCAGATGAGCAGTTACGTTTTATCGAAGTCGATGTCAGCAACCCTGCCAGTGTTGACTCGGCATTGGAGCAAACCGAATCGATATTTGGCAAGCTCGATGTACTGGTTAATTGCGCTGGTATTGCCGGCCCTACGAGTACACTCGCAGATTATCCGACAGACATGTGGCGAAAGGTTCAGGCAATCAATGTTGACGGCACTTTTCATTGCTGTAAGGCCGTTGTGCCAGGCATGATCGCCCGCGACTATGGCCGAATAGTCAATATTGCATCGGTTGCTGGAAAAGAAGGTAATCCAAATGCTTCAGCCTATTCTGCATCGAAAGCCGCAGTAATCGCCTTGACAAAATCACTTGGTAAAGAATTAGCCGAACACAACATCGCCGTTAACTGCGTTACACCCGCCGCAGCCAAAACGCGCATTTTTGATCAGATCAGTCAAGAATTCATTGACTACATGCTGTCAAAAATTCCGCGCGGCCGCTTCGTCACAGTTGAAGAAATTGCCAACATGGTTGCCTGGATGGCATCGGCCGAAAACTCGTTCACCACCGGGGCGGCTTTCGATATATCTGGTGGACGTGCTACTTACTGAGTCTATATTCTGCGTCTACCAGTATCGACACGAACCTCCAACAATTGATCTGCAAATAAATCAAGAATGAGCCAA
>CAYTJF010000059.1:0-6661 GCA_964437945.1 uncultured Granulosicoccaceae bacterium | reverse complement strand
CAAGAATGAGCCAACAAGAGCTCTCCAGACTATTACAACAAATCTATCCTCAGCACGATGATGCACTGCTTACCGAAAAGGTCATCGAGGCTTTCTGGCCAACAAGTTCACCAACGAAGCAAAACCACACTGGTGAGAAACAACTAAAACAGGCTAAACAATCAAACAATGCCAATTGGTCTGAGGCAGACTCTATTCTCATTACGTACGGTGACAGCCTGTCCGAAAAAAAATTCAAACCACTGGATGTGTTGAAGGGATTTTTAGATGAACATGTGCGCTCTGTTATTAACAGCGCGCATATACTGCCTTTTTTCCGTATACATCCGACGATGGTTTTTCGGTTACGGATTACGAAGAAGGTGATCTATCCGCTACAGTGCGGCCACGTTCATCCCCGCTGTTACAACAAGTTGAAACCTCCCGAGGCTCACGTCATGTGTGGTGCACTTTTAGTCATGATCAGATTGATCTAAACTTCAAAAATCCGCAAGCGCTGTTAGAAATAATTCGAATAGTGCGTCTGCATGTAAACATGGGTGTAACGTATTTAAATCGTTGGCAGGCATCCATGCCACCCGCTCCAATGGGCTGTAGCTACTTAAACTTTAGTGCCAGCCACGATGGTATCGGTATGCGCCCCGGCAGAAGGCTTATTACCGTCAGAACAAATTGAAAACATGATTGAGTCTGTAATCCACCAGGGTGGCAAGGCCTCAATGAGAGTGTTAGAGGATGGGTCAGAATCTATTTACGAACTGAACTGTACCTACTTTGATGCACTGGTCCATAAAGGGGATTCCAATAATGCCAACCATGTTGAACGATTTTTAACCTCTCAAACCATTGTGATGTCATTGGAAGAAATACCGGCGTTTTATATCCACTCTCTATTAGCTACTCCGAACGATCAACAGGGGGTAATTGATCGTGACATGAACAGAGCGATAAACCGCCATCGCTGGGACTACCCCTCCTTGCGCGACAAACTAATCGATGCAAGCTCCAATCAGGCGATAGTGTTAAAAGCGTTGTCAGAACGATTAAAACTGCGTGCAAAGCAAGCCGCATTTCATCCCAATGCCACGCAATTTACTCTGTGGGTCAATCGATTGAAGTCCAGACAGTTATTGCATTAAAGCCGTATCAGTGTGCGTGGATCACTAATCAGATGTAATGCCAACCAGAAAAGCGAATGAGTAAACCCTGACACCCAGGTAATATAGCACTGGGTCAAGCTGCCTTTGTCGTCATATCAGCTTTGGTCGATTTTAAATAAGTGATAAGTTCATCCGCTGGAAGTGGCTTACTGTAGTAAAAGCCTTGCGCTATATCGCATCCGAACTTCTTGAGCAAATTGTGTTGTTCGATTGTCTCGACGCCCTCACTCAATACTCTCAAGCCAATATTTTTTGACATTGTAACCATTCCCTGGACAAGCGCTGCATCATTATCATCTTCCGTGATTGTCTGGATAAAACTGCGATCAATCTTAAAGTTGTCAAACGGGTATTTTTTTAAATAACTAAGCGCAGAATAACCGGTACCAAAATCATCAAGCGAGAAATTGATGCCAACATCACTCAGGGCAGCTATGTTACTTTGCGTCGTTTTATCGTCACCGACCAACGAAGTTTCTGTAATTTCAAAACCGAATTGGTCAGGATAGAGGCCTTGTACAACAAGTAACTTTGCCACTTCATCGTAGAAATCAGGTTGTTGAAGTTGCCGACCAGCCACATTAATAGACACGGTTATTGTCATCCCATGGTCGTCATACCACTGTTTCATATGCCGCGCAGCTTCGTATAACACCCACTGCCCAATCGGAAGAATCAACCCGGTTTGCTCAGCAAGAGGAATAAACCGATCCGGTGGAATCAAACCTTCGTCAGGATGAAACCACTGAATGAAGGCCTCAACTCCAACCATCCTATTAGTTTGCATGTCAATCTGTGGTTGATAGTAGAGTTTGAATTCATCCCCGGAAGAGATCGCATAACGAAGCTTGGATTCCTGTGACAGTCGCAACTGATTCTGCAAATCCATCTCGGGTGTAAAACGACACGCTGTGTTCCGACCAAGCTCTTTCGCCATATACATTGCAGTGTCAGCGTTTCTTAAAATTTGTTCTATTTCAGTACCGTCTTCAGGTGCCTTTGTAATACCGATACTTGGAGATACGGGCAACTTGCACGTTTTCCCACCGATAACAAATGGTTCCTCGAATCGTCGGATAATACGCTTAACCAGTGCATCTATGTCGTCTTTTCTATGTTGACGATGACCACTATTAGAAACGAGCAGAAATTCGTCCCCGCCTAAACGAGCCACAACGGTTTCTGAATCTGCGTCTTGCTGCAATCTGGTTGCTGCCTGCTGCAGTAACTCATCTCCTGCGGCATGTCCAAGCGTGTCATTGACACTTTTGAAATGATCGAGATCCAGCAACAGTATGTGAGCATTTACTTCACTAGAGCTTAGTAAGGTTTTTAAGTGGTTGAGGATGTACCTTCGGTTAGGCAAACCGGTTAGCTCATCGTAGTTCGCCTGATACTCCAATCGTTTGCTCTCACATTCTTTTTGAGACGACAAAGCGGCCAACATTTTTCGACGCTCAATTAAACTGGACACCGCAAGACTTGTCAATAAAAATACCAGACAAAGAAAGACTGAGCGAAAAATCCACGGTTCCAACCAGGAAGGTGGTTTGCTTGAAATCACTAATGTTGTTCCCATCGACTCAAAAGAACGTGATATAGAAACAGCGTTGTCAGGTGTTGCAACATCATTGTCAACCCACTTGCTACCATTTTCGTCGAACATAGACACATAGTGTTCTGATGTCTGCCAATTTTCAGCTGTAACAGACAAATCAATCCTGACCAGCAACACTGCATATGGCGTGAGTTCATCAAGATATATTGGTGTCGCAAAGGAATATATTGGGCGGGAGGCGCTATCGCGATGAAAACCCCTTCCCAGTCCACCGTTAAACGCTCTGTCGATCATACGACGTGAGCTCTCCATCGATCTTAGTGTTGCTGGATCATTTATCGCTGGAAAACTGGATACTCGATCTTTTGAAAGAATGTGCAACGCAGTAACACCAGACAAACCCCTTAGATAGGACAGACTCTGCAGACTGCTCTCATCGAATGATGCGTCGACAACAATATCCTTGACGATTTTGGTTCTAGCAAGCAATACAGCTGCTTGTTGGTGCCTGAACATTGCAGCAGACATTGCTTGCGCGCGCAGATCTGCTTCTGCAATGAGTCGATATTTGAGCGTCTCAAGCGTTCTGTCTCGATCAGGTTTGCCCACCAGCAACCAAACAGCGGTACAAGCCACAAAAGTGAGTACAACGAATTTCAGGTACTTCACGAATTTAGGAAACTTATGATCCATGGGCTATTTAAAAAAGCGCTCCATAATATTTGGCGAGACACGATTGCCAGCGGCAATCTCCTTCCTGACTTAAGAACGCGTTCGCCCAATACTTAAATCGGCGATGCAAACGCAATCATTAGTCGAGATCAACCAAAAGTACTCTAACCAATATAAGCTCACAGACTCGATTAAAACCAATAATGCTCACTGAATCACAAAAGTTAAAATAAATAGAACCACATCAAACAAACCTGTAGTACAGATGATGTTAAGCGATAATCCGTCGATAAATTAACTAAGTTGGTTTTAAGCTGTTCAGCCTTATATCAACAAGAGTGCAGCAATCGACTAACCAAACCTCACTGGTTAGCTGACCGCGCGATTTACCTGGAACAAACTGCAACAAGGAAGAGCGATGATAAAAGCGCTAACAAGTATATTGCTACCAATGTTCGCCATCGCGATTTCGCCGCAGCTCGCAGCCAGCGATGAATGCCAGGAAGGCGAAATTGTCATCAGATTCAGTCATGTTACAAACGCAGACAAACACCCAAAAGGTATTGCTGCCTCGCTTTTAGAAAAACGAATCAATGAAGAGATGGACGGCAAGGCCTGCATGCAAGTCTTCCCGAACTCAACGCTCTATGATGACAACAAAGTGCTGGAGGCGCTGTTACAGGGCGATATACAGCTTGCCGCTCCATCGCTATCCAAATTTGAAACGTATACTAGAAAATTCAGACTTTTTGATTTGCCATTCGTTTTCAAAGACATTCAAGCTGTTGACGCCTATCAGGCCTCTGGAGGAGGTCGCGAATTGTTGAACTCGATGCAGCGTGTGGGCCTGCAGGGGCTTACCTATTGGCACAACGGAATGAAACAGATTTCTGCAGACAGACCGCTGCTTGTTCCAGAAGATGCCGCTGGTCTCAGGTTCCGCGTACAGAAATCCGATGTGCTAGTTGCACAGTTTAAGGCACTGGGTGCTAACCCTCAAAAACTGGCCTTTTCTGAAACCTATGACGCGCTAAAGACTCAGGTCATTCATGGTCAAGAGAATACATGGTCCAACATATACGGTAAGAAATTTTTCGAGGTACAGGACGGTGTAACTGAGTCTAATCATGGAATTGTAGATTACCTTGTGGTGACTTCTTCCAGTTGGTGGGCCGGTTTACCTAAAGATGTTCGAGAACAATTTGGACTAATACTGAGCGAGGTTACAAACGAGAGAAACGCCGCCGCTGCTGCAGTAAACCAGGAAAATAAGGAACTTATACTGAGGCAAGGTGGTGTTGTGTACACACTAACAGAGGAACAACGTGCTAAGTGGATCGCAGCAATGAAGCCTGTATGGGTGCAGTTTGAAAGCGATATCGGCGAAAAGGTATTAAACGATGCACTTTCTTTCTCAAGGTAGGCACCTAAACCACCCTCAAATCATCCGCGCAGCATTGGTATGTTTATCTTATATTCATCTTAAATTTACAGTCTATTAAGTTTAGTTTTACTAAGCCGACAGTACATTGCTCGTTGAATTGATTACCCTTTCGCATGACAAATTTAATTCAAAATTGCATCAATCGAACCAACTCAACGAGCAGGTTATCTGAAAAACAAAAATCATGTTAAAAAACAAAGGAAATGTGTCAGAAACTTTATCCGAGATAATCGGTGTGGCAATCGAATACGACTTACATCTTGAACCAAACCAGTTCATCAATTATATGGATCTCTATTGCAGGTATCTACAAACTCGGTGCCATAACGTCAAAGGTATAGTTCAAGGTAAAGTAAATTTTTATCATTTCATATGTAACCAGTCATTGCTGGATACTGCTGCATCGGCTACCGAAAATGAAACAGGTGAAGCGATGGTTGCTCCCAAGGCTTTACAACCCCGCCCCACGTTTGCAGCTAACTTCAATCTAATAGAGCCCGATGGTTTGCACTAGCCACAACTAGAACAGGTTAGCTAGAACAGATTAGCGTCGTCACGACCGCGTTACTGCTTTATTCACCAGGATTCCCGGACGTAGTCCAGGCTACAACAACATCTAGACCGTCTTATATCGCTATGAAGAAAAATGTGGTCCAACGCAGGACAGAATATTCAAACATAATCGGACTATATTCGTACATTCAAGTTCCGGCGACTACCTCAGCATCGGGTTTTCAAAGAATATCGGTCATCGCGAGAAACAAATTTGTCAAGCCAAAAACTACGCATGGCCGTCGACATAGGTGGCACGTTTACTGACACAGTGCTGATTGACTCAGCCGAATCAATTCTTGCTTCTACTAAAACACTCACCACTCATAAAAATCCGGCAATTGCTGCGATAGTCGGTGTTCAAAAAACACTTGATCGGGCTGGCGTTACACTAGATAAAATTTCTGGACTCGTACACGGTACTACCCTTGCAACAAACGCGCTTATTGAACGACGTGGTGCAATCGTCGCAACGATTACAACAGAAGGCTTTCGCGATATTCTCGATATCGCGTACGAGCGTCGCTACAGTCAATACGATATCAATCTTGAAAAACCAGACTTTCTGGTTAGCAGAGATCGTGCTTTCACGATCACAGAACGCATGTCAGCCAGTGGCGAAGTGCTGATTGATCTTGATGAGTCACAGTTGCCAACGCTTATTGATACTTTACAAGCCGCCGGTATTAATGCTGTAGCCATCTGCTTGCTGCATGCCTATGCTAACAATCGACACGAACTAAAACTACGCTCGTTAATTCAATCTGCCTGCCCTCAGATCGCCGTTTCAATTTCATCTGAGGTGAGTCCCGAGGCGCGCGAGTTTGACCGTCTCTCTACAACAGTTGCAAACGCGTATATCTTGCCTTTAATGGCACGTTATCTGGATTCGTTTGAACAGCAGTTAAAAGCTCAAGGTCTGCGTTGTCCAGTGCTGATGATGACGGCCAGTGGAGGAATGACAAGTATCAGTACTGCGGCCAAATTACCTATTCGACTAGTGGAGTCCGGGCCGGCTGGCGGCGCAATACTCGCAGCGAAAACGGCAAGCTTGTGCAATCTTGACAACGTGCTTTCGTTTGACATGGGCGGAACCACAGCGAAACTCTGCCTTATCGATCAAGGTATACCCCAAACTTCTCGACACTTTGAAATTGCACGCGCGGCTCGATTTATTAGAGGCTCTGGTATGCCTGTGCGCATCCCTGTAGTCGATATGATTGAAATCGGCGCCGGTGGAGGATCGATTGCGCAAGTCGATCGACTCAACAGACT
>CAYTJF010000058.1:10690-25066 GCA_964437945.1 uncultured Granulosicoccaceae bacterium | reverse complement strand
GAGAATTGGGATTAGCTAGTTTGGGGTTGAATGCGTAGAGTTACAGAATCCTCATCAGCAATAGAGCTAACAAGATGTCTGGGTAAATCATCTGCAATAGTCAGCCAGCTGAGTCTCTCACCATGATGAAAATGCTCGTTCGGCTCAAATTGTTCAGGATTAATCATCGATGCGGCGTAGAAGTGAATCTCATCCGGATAGCTGGTGGAAGAATAAGCCATTGGCGTACCACACTTGTTGCAATAGTATCGGGTAGCCTCAGTTGTGTGTTTATACGCGGCAGGTGATTCACCTGTCCACGACCATGAGCCGTTTGGTATACCGACAAACGCGGTGACGGGTGCCGCGCAGTTTCGTCGACAGCTTTCACAATGGCAGTAGCCCGACCAGTTGGTTGGGCCGGAGTAGGTCCATTTTATAGCTCCGCATAAACATTGACCGTGACATTTTCCGTCAGGCATTTTTTAGTCTCCAATTAATTTTAATACCTCAGCGGCAAAGCGTAGTGAACAATCGATGCCGTACTGTCAGGTATATACGCTTCGCCATAAATTTCAATATCAGCGGCACCACTGTGTGCAAAACCAGACTGCGGCAACCAAGTGCCATAAATGTAATTCACAGTGTCGTCAAGTAACAAAGGATCACCTTCGTGAGCAAAAACGGCATACTGACCTGCACAGACTGACACGCTTATCATGTCTCTCGGAAGTGCATCAATTGAAGTCACTTGCATCGCACTGTAGTAATTTAACAGTTCAGCATTTTTCTCTGTTTGCTCAATCAAACCAAATCCGATATCAGGAACGGCATGAGGTATCTCATGCATACGCGGTAAGAATGCATCCCACAAACTCAGGAGTTTATCAGCAAAGTTATTTTTTTCTGAATCAGCACCATAGTACGATGTTTGCAAGCCGACATACAAGCAGGCGTCGAAGTGCTGAATGTCGGGCTCCCTGCTAATGCCGGTATTAATGTGGTGTAAGTATTGCTCATCGATTCGCGCACGCCGCATAAATCGGCGTGACTCGCCTAAGGCTCGAAATTGCCCTGGTGTTAATGAGAAATAGTGTTTAAAAGCACGTGTAAAGCTTTCTTGAGACTCAAAACCAGCGGCAATAGCTATCTCGACAATGGTGCGATCTGTGGCAAGTAAATCCTCCAACGCCTGGCTAAACCGACGGGTACGAATATACGATTTAACCGTGTCACCCGTTATAGCTTTAAAAATACGCTGAAAGTGCCAACGACTCATATTCGCTGCATTAGCCACCTGCGCGATGTCTATATCTTGCTGCAGATGTACTTCAATGTAGTCAATGCCTCGCTGAATACCCTCAATGTAATTCACTTGATTTTATCAATTGCCTTCAGTATCGAAAAAACCATGCTCAGCCGTCAGCTTGCCTTGTGCGTTATAGGTGCCATAGCTCACACCCGAAAAAAGCGTTACTCCGGTTTTATCATGCAAATCCCAGCAGGCAATACTCTTCTGATGATGGCTGATAAATCGCGTTAAAACGAATTTTGCACCAGGCATTTGTTTACGAAATTCTCCCATATAGTTTGTAAGCGCCTTGTGTCCTTTAAGATCAACATTGGGGTCATTGTAGTGGCTATCTGCTATCGCTGCTTTGGATAGCAGATGTTCGCGATCGCTTTGTTTGTGTGCGTTCCAGGCTTTTACATAAGTATGCCAAGTGGTGGCCATCATTTCCGACATCGTTTCCACTGTTTTATCGGCTGAGGTAGACATAAATTTCTGCTTAGTTGAATTAGGGAAATTCAAATTAGCAAAATCTTGTCGTTTGGAATTGATAATCTGTGCTCAATATTGCTAACAGGTCGAGCATTCGTACTACCTCACTTTTCTTGGTCCTACCTACACGTTTTGCTCTATTTCAGTTTTTGAAAGCTAGGGAAATCACTTATATTCAATTATTCGGAAGTTGTGTATGTTGCTTTTACGCACAGAAATATGAAATTTCCTTGGCGTCAAAAGTATCATAGCCAGATTTCCTACTGAGATAATTCACTAGAGAGGCTAGGGCGAACTCATTAATGCTCTCGCTCGATGCTCAGCCGCAACCATTTATTTAATAGAAGGAGGGTGGGTATTGTGCGGATTGATCTATCGGTGGTGTATAGGTGGTTGGCTGGAAGGCTTTGTTACATAAATAAACTATGCCGTTTGCCAGATGAACACAGATTTTCCTTTTTAAACTTAACTGGAGTAACTCTTAATGAATACACATGCTAAAGTATTACTCATATGCTTCACAGTATCCGCGTTGATAGCATCTTGTGCAAGCAATGACGATGATATAGATGCTACAGGAACTGCTGAAATAGCTGAAGTTCAAAAGTTGTTAGCCGACGCTCGTTCTAACATTATCGGTTCCTGGTCGTATACTTACCCCGAAACTCAATGTGAAGAACAATACGAATTTACTTCGGAAGGTTTGTTCTCACAAACTTCACTCGACGAAATTTTGGCCGGTAACTATTTTATTGAGCCGTTCGCTACCAACATGACACAGATTAGGTTTCAAGCAACCGAAGATAATTTAGGCACTGATTGTCTTGGTAGTAATGTAGACGCAACTACTGACAATGACTATGTATTTGTTGTTAGTTTTCCAAGTTCAAATCAGATGGATTGGGCACTAATTTCAGATCCTGAGACGGTGTCAATTTCTTTGCAGCGGCTTTAACAAAGGTTTAGCCGACAATTTTCTTGTCCTAACGATAACCGTGAGCAATGCGTGCGGCTACTGAGCGCAGTGAAGTACTCGCTATTGTTCACTAGCCGCAATTGTAGGTAATGGTGTTAGTTGTAATCTGTAGGCTTTACTAACCAAGTCGTTGTTGATACTGCTGTTGTAAATGCGATTAACTACGATCTGGTTCCAACGATTGGTGGTGCAGTCGTCGCAGCGAATTTCTGTTCGTCTGCAATCAACTTGAGCTAGACACGTTGTCGCCAGTTTGATTTATCAACAACTAGAATTTGTACGGTCATTTCTTAGTTCGCATTTCTAAGTTACATTACACTAACTAGTTGGGCAACAGGCCTAACGCAGTGGGTCGTCCAGTTCCATGCTAAACCTGCGTGGCATAAGCCCCGATTGAAACCAGCTGACAAACGAATATATAGAGTAAACCGGTACACCTGTTAATTTGCGAATAGCAGCTGCATAGGGAACCATGTTTGTACATTCAAGTACTATCGCACCGATGTTTTTTTGCTGCTGCATCAGTTTTTCTGCAGCAGCTAAGTTATCTTTCTCACACTGTGCAAAATCCAAACTGGCTCGATCGTTCAGGATGCCAGATGAAAACTCGCTGTTGACGTCCGTACCCTCGATAGGTGTGTTCAGTGAAATGTTTGCAGCCGTTAAATGAGCATCGGTTAAACTATCTTTTGAAATGGTGAGTATGCCAACACGTTTACCCGGTGGCAGCATGGCTTGAATCCATGGTACTTGCATTAAAGAAGAGGCCGCTACGGGCACACCAACCGCCGCACTGAGTTGGTCTTGAATCAGGGCCAGAAAGCCGCAATTGGTGGTGATGCCATCAGCACCCGCTGCGACAAGGTCATACGCTGCCTCAATGAACAAGTCAGTCAGTTCGGTTGGATCGTTTCTAACAACCAGATCAGGGGTTGCTCCACAAACCACTCGATATTGAACTGGAAAGGGCCAGGTGAGTGCATTACCCATATCACCAACGATGCGGGGGAACTGAGTTTCAAGCATTAGAATACCGACATTGGCACCAAAGACTGTTTTACCACCGAACTGTGTTGTCACCGAGCGACCCCAATTTTAGTTTAACGCGACTTAACATTAACACGACAATGGTGCGTCAGCGGTGCAATCAAAGGTAGTACTTTGGCACTGTCACTGATTCGTGGCTTTGTGTTTAACTACCAATGGGAATACCCGACGCTCGAATCTTAAAGGCATAGCGAAAATGGACTCCAATAAAAACACCCTGAATGGCGCACAAGCTCTGGTACGTATTCTAGAGGCGCACGACGTTAAACACATTTTTGGTTTGTGTGGCGATACCACCTTACCGTTCTACGATGCCATGCACACACTTGAACATGACATCAAACACGTTTTAACGCGGGATGAACGCAGTGCGGCCTATATGGCGGATGGCTACTCGCGAGTGACTGGCAAACCGGGTATATGCGAAGGGCCATCGGGTGGTGGTGCCACTTATATATTGCCTGGACTAATAGAATCCAATGAATCTTCCTATGCAGTTCTGGGAATAACAACGGATATTTCAGTGGCAAGTTATGGAAAATACCCGCTAACTGAAGTTGATCAAAAAGCCATGATGGCACCTTTAACCAAGTGGAATACCGTCATCACACAGGCCGATCATATTCCGCGCATGGTACGACAGGCCTTTCGTTCAATGACCACAGGCCGCTCTGGTTCTGCACATTTGGGCTTACCTTACGACGTACAGTATCAGCCTGTAGCGCACGATGAGATTTGGGCTGATGCGAATCACACCCACTATCCGGCTTATCGAGTTGCTCCTGACAGTAGCGCTGTACACGCTGCAGTTGAATCTATTCTGTCGGCAAAAAATCCTATTGTTGTGTGTGGCGGTGGTGTTGTTATCAGCGCTGCAATGGATGAACTTGCGCGCCTGGCTACGCGTTTGGATATGCCAGTGGCAACATCCATATCCGGTCAGGGGAGTTTGGCTGAAACACATGCAAACTGTGTTGGTGTTGTGGGTTCAAATGGTGGTACAGATCAAACATGGGCACTGCTGGCGGCGGCTGATATGGTGGTGTTTATGGGGTGTCGGGCAGGCTCTACGACAACGGCGCGCTGGGAAGCACCAAAGCCTGGTGCCCGTGTTGTTCATTTCGATTCAGACCCAATGGTGATAGGTGCGAACTATAAAACCGAAGTAGGTGTTGTTGGTGATCTGAAGTTAGCACTGCAGGCGGTCAATGCCGAACTCGATCGCGTTGGGCAGGCAGCGCAAACGTTTGGCGGCGCCGCCTCTGTTGCTGTTGCAAAGAAAACCAAGTTTGACTTGTTTAGCGCACACGCTCTCAGTGAAGAAAAACCAATTAGACCGGAACGTGTCATCAATACGATGATGCAGGTGTTGCCCGAAGATGCGACCATCGTCTCAGACCCCGGCACCTCGTGCCCGTACTTTTCAGCTTACTATCAGTTGCCTGTTGCAGGTAGACACTTTATAACCAACCGGGCACATGGTGCTCTTGGGTATTCACTGAGTGCGGCTCTGGGTGCCTGGTTTGGGCGTCCAAACAGTAAAGTGGTTGCAATGATGGGTGACGGTTCGTTTGGTTTTACCTGTGGTGAATTAGAAACTGTGGTTCGTCACAAGGCACCCATTACTTATATCGTATTCTCGAACAGCGCTTATGGTTGGATTAAAGCCAGCCAGGAAGCTGACTGCGATAAACGTTATTACAACGTAGACTTCAATCGTGTTGATCATGCCGCAGTTGCGACTGCCTATGGTGTAAAAGCCTGGCAAGTAGACGACCCCAGAGCATTAAAGCAAGCACTCCAGGAAGCCGTTAGTCACGATGGCCCTTCGTTAATTGATATTCTGACCCAGCCACTCGAAGAGGCCAACGCACCTGTGCGGCGCTGGATGGGGTAACAACAGTGCGAAATGTGATTGAATCGATCTCTCAGGCCTGTAAAAACACAACAAATTCATCTGGTTAATCAAATTTTTGTCAGTGGGTAGAAATTGTTACAATAAAACTTCGCCAATGGAGTTTTTAATACAAGTGAAAAAGATAATTCAAACAGCCGCTGCTGCCTTGCTCAGTATTGGTCTAGTCAGTGCGGTTCAAGCAGAATCAGTACTCAACGAAATTCTCAGTGAAGGGAAACTTAAAGTAGGTACAACAGGCGACTGGAATCCCATGTCGGTTCGTGACCCTGCTACCAATACCTATAAAGGTTATGACATAGATGTTATGACAGCACTGGCAGAAGACCTTGAAGTAGAACTCGAGTTCGTACCTACGGATTGGAAAACACTGGTCAATGGTGTCAGCGCGGGGCAGTATCATCTTACCGGTTCTGCATCTATTTCTCCTGCACGAATGAAGGCAGCCGGATTCTCCGAGAGTTACCTGTCGGTAGAAATTTATCCGTTCACCATGAAAGACAAAAGCGACAAGTTTGACGGATGGGATTCGATCAATAAACCTGACGTCAAAGTAGCGACAACACTTGGAACAACATTTGAAAAACACGCTCGCGAGTGGTTCCCTGATGCAGAAATAAAGGTGGTTGAAGCGCCGGCCCGTGGATTCAATGAAGTTGTCGCTGGCCGTGCCGATGTGTTCATCACGTCAAACATTGAAGGTGCGACATTAAAAGAGAAATTCGATATTGTTCAGGTAGCGGGTTCAGAGGCGCGCGCTCCGGCAGCGATCGCAATGTTGTTACCACAGGATGACCAAGTCTGGATTAACTACGTTAATAACTGGGTTAAAATTAAAAAGATGAGCGGGTTTTTTGAAACCACCGGTGCTAACTGGGGTTTGTAATCAGTCTGCTTGCAGTCAATCTGTTTTATTAGTCTAGTGAACAGGCTACAACGTCACGAACTTTTGTTGTTGTAGCCTGTTCAACGTCGCCATTCGTTTTCCAAGTCGTTTTTATTAAGCTATAACAAACTCATGACAGATAACGCCTATGCTATAGAAATGACGGGCGTGCACAAATGGTTTGGCGACTTTCATGTGCTGCGCGATATCAATCTGCAAGTTAAACCCGGTGATCGTGTTGTTATTTGCGGTCCATCAGGGTCAGGCAAATCGACGGTTGTTCGCTGTCTGAACGGCCTTGAGACTCATGAACAAGGCCTGATCAAGGTCGATGGAAATCAACTCACCAAAAAGAGAATGTCCATTGCCCGCATTCGTGCAGAGGTGGGAATGGTTTTTCAGCAGTTTAATTTATTCCCACATTTAACAGTTTTGGAAAACCTTACACTGGGACCTGTCCTGTCTAGAGGTCTTGAGCGAGACGATGCCAATAAGCGAGCCATGGAGTATCTGGAACGTGTTCATATACCAGAGCAGGCGCATAAAAAACCGGGCCAACTTTCCGGTGGTCAGCAACAACGCGTAGCGATTGCTCGCTCTTTATGTATGGAGCCCAAGATCATGCTGTTCGATGAGCCAACCTCTGCGCTCGACCCGGAAATGATCTCAGAAGTGCTCGATGTCATGCTTGAGTTGGCTGAAGAGGGCATGACGATGGTTGTAGTGACCCACGAAATGGGTTTTGCGCGCAAGGCAGCCGATATGATGGTGTTTATGGATGAGGGCGAGATTGTTGAAACGGGTAATCCACAAGCGTTTTTTGAAAACCCGCAAACCGATCGTTGCCAGCAGTTTCTGAATCAAATTCTGCAGCATTGATTATTCAATAATGAAACCTGTACTCAAATACCTGCTGACTCACGTTGTGCCTATTGTGGTAGCGCTTGGGCTGGTTGTAGTAATATTTTATTTTATTAGTCGTGGTAGCGAACCCAAGCTGCAATGGTATGTGGTATCGCCGTTTAATGAACAGGGTCTGGCTAACCTTAAATTTTTATGGTCAGGTACGCTGGCTACGTTATCGATGTCGTTTCTGGCCTTGCTTATTTCAATTGTGTTTGGATTAATCATTGCCATTCCTGGCATTGCCAATAATCGGCCATTACGTGCCACTAACTACGCTTATGTAGAAATTGTTCGCTCTATTCCGTTACTGCCTTTAATTCTATGGATTTACTATGGCATGCCCCAGATAGCTGGCATTCAGCTCGACTACTTCTGGGCGGGTGTATTTGCGCTGGCATTGTCCGACAGCGCGTTTGAAGCGGAGATATTTCGTGCTGGTATTCAATCGATACCAAGAGGTCAGTCTGAGGCAGCCAGAACCGTTGGTTTGAATTACTTCCAATCGATGATCCACGTTATTCTTCCGCAGGCTATCCGGCGTATATTGCCTGCCCTTGGGAACCAGTTTGCTTACATGGTAAAAATGTCTGCACTGGTTTCAGTCATCGGGTTGCAGGAACTGACACGTCGTGCAAACGAGCTAAACACGACTGTGTATCGAGCATTAGAAATTTACACCGTACTGATTATCGAATACCTTGTGATCATTCTGATCATTGGGCAAGCGGTTCGGTGGTTGGAACGTAAAATGGGTAACGAGGAAGAGGGTGCTCGGCGTAACTAATAGCCCGGTGTCAGCTACGCATGGTGTATCAACGCAGCATAGGCGCTGCGATTAGCTTCTTCGCCTAATTGGCTATTACGCATAAGGCACCAGCGTTAACAATTGCTATGTCCTGTTTAAAACAGAATATGCGACACTTTGTGTTATTCAGCATCGAATTGTTGTACATGCTGTGTAAAACAGGACTCTGCCAATGAAATTGACTAATACCATTATTCCGATCCTGACCGTTTCAACCGCTATTTTCCTGTCAGCGTGCTCTACGCTGTCAAACAAGCCAACTGCCGAGCTAGTTACAGTACCGGCTACAGATGATCAACTCTTACCTGAAATAGAAGTCGTCATTCCGGATATTGTGGCGATTTTTGAGCAAGGCGATACACTCTGGGATTTTGCTGAACGTACAACCGGCAGTGGCTATAATTGGCAGCAGTTAAAAACGCTTAATAAAATAGAAAATGAAAACAAAATTGATGCTGGTGCTAAGTTGCTTGTACCATATGAATTAGCGCTGGAATCTTTAAAAAACCAGTGAAAAAATCTTAAAAAATCAAGCGAACTTCAATAATCTAAATGGTATTCAATGCCACTGCACACCCATTAGCATGCGACCGGGCTGCAGCCTCTGCCAATCGAAGTGATTCAACGCCGTCGTTATGATCGGCCAATGGCTTTTCTCCTTGGCTAAGTGCACGTATAAAATCTTCGAGTTCCAATCGATAAGCAGCCTCATAGCGCTCCAGAAAAAAGTGTAAAGGCACCTCAGACGTAACTCCCGTAGCATTGGAATGAACCAGATTGGTATCTGTGTTGTTCATGGCTTGCAGCATACCGTTTGAACCAAAAGCTTCAATGCGTTGATCGTAGCCATAAACGGCTCTTCGGCTATTGCTAATGATAGCGATTTTGCCGGATTCACTGGTAAGCGTAACACTGGCAGTGTCAACATCACCCAACTTGCCTATTTCAGGGTCAACTAAAGCTGCTCCGGTTGCGTAGACAGTGGCAATGGGTTCATTGAGTATCCAGCGAGCGATATCGAAATCGTGAATCATCATGTCGCGAAAAAGACCACCGGAGACTTTGATGTAATCTGCTGGAGGTGGCGATGGATCTCGGCTAATCACCAGCAGTGTTTCTAACGCACCGATGTCGCCTTTGATAACTCGATTACGAAGTTTGGCAAATTGTGGATCAAAGCGTCGGTTAAATCCTAACGCACACAGAACACCTGAGGCTTGAATTTTATCAGCTACCTCTCTCGCGCTTGCAAGACTCAAATCGATTGGTTTTTCACAAAACACCGGCATTTTGGTTTCCGCGCAGCGAGCCAGTAGTGGGGCATGTGTATCGGTTGCACTGGCGATAATGATTGCATCGATCTCTTTATCTTCAAATACCGCGTCAATGCTTGTAACCCGTGCGCCACACAATTTGCTTACGTCTGTGGCGGATGGTTCGTGAACGTCGCATACGTATTTTATTGAGGTATTGGCAACTGCAGCCACTGCCAATGCGTGAACCCTGCCAATTCGACCTGCACCGATCAGTGCCAACTTATTCATTAATGATTGCCTTTTTTATAATTTCGTTGTAGCTTCGGAGCGCAGCAAAGTATATCGAATTCTATATCCATTACAAGTGTGAATGCCTGCAAGGCCATGCTAGCCCACATTATCTTGAAACTGATACTTGAATCTGACAATTTAGCCAATGTCGACATCATCCCAAAAATTTGATCTTATCTGTATTGGTCGCGCAGGCGTAGACTTCTATGCCGAGCAAGTTGGCGCACGCCTTGAAGATGTTGGCAGTTTTGCCAAATATATTGGCGGCTCGTCAACCAATATAGCCTGCTGCTCGTCTCGCATGGGATTAAAATCAGCGTTGATTACCCGCGTTGGCAATGAACACATGGGCCAATTTATTCGGGAACAATTGCATCGCGAAGGTGTAGATACCTCTCACGTTGTGACCGACCCGGAACGTCTCACCGCTTTGGTGGTGCTGGGCATTAAAGACGAAGATACTTTCCCGTTGATTTTCTATCGAGAAAATTGTGCAGATATGGCAATTTCGAAAAATGATTTTGACGAGCCATTCATAGCCAGCGCTAAAGCCTTACTTATTACTGGTACGCATTTTTCATCAGAGAAAGTCTATGAAACTTCTCGACATGCTCTGACACTTGCACGAAAGAACAAGGTTAAAACCGTTATTGATATCGACTACCGACCGGTGTTGTGGGGTTTAACATCCAAAGGTGATGGTGAAACACGATTTATCGTCAGCAATTCGGTGACCAAACACTTGCAAACCATCCTGCCCGAATTCGACCTCATTGTTGGTACAGAGGAGGAAATTCATATTGCAGGCGGTAGCACAGATACCGTGCAAGCTATGCGTAACATCCGCAAATTAAGTGATGCGGTGCTTGTGCTTAAAAGAGGACCTTATGGTGCCAGCGTATACGAGGGCGATATTCCGGCTCATCTGGATGACGGTATCACTGTGCAAGGTGTAAACGTTGATGTGTTAAATGTGCTCGGTGCGGGTGATGCGTTTATATCCGGTTTTTTACGGGGCTGGATAAATAACGAGGGCTATGAACAGGCACTTCGGTATGCAAATGCGTGTGGAGCATTGGTTGTGTCCCGTCATGGTTGTACCCCAGCGATGCCAACCCGTGAAGAGCTGGACTACTACCTGGCAAACAGTGAAGACATTCCCAAACCCGATCAAGACTCAGAACTCAACTACTTGCATCGTGTCACCACTCAAACGAAAAGCTGGCAAGCGTTGTACATACACGCGTTCGACCATCGTATTCAGTTTGAAGACATGGCAGTCGCCGCAAACGCGCCTTTATCACGCATTGTAGAATTGAAAAAGCTGTTGTTTGATGCAACAAACCGTGTGGTTGATGAACAAGGTTTGCAGGGTAACAGTGGGCTACTGTGTGATGGGAAGTTTGGGCAGGGCGTTTTAAATTCGGCAACTGGCTCAGATCTATGGATAGCGCGGCCGGTGGAACATCCTAAATCGCGTCCTATTGAATTTGAAAACGGGCAGAGCATTGGTACCATTTTGGAAACCTGGCCGCTTGATCATATTGTTAAATGTCTGGTTTTTTACAGTGCGGCTGATGAGTCGCGTTTGCGTGCTCAGCAGGATGCCAGGATTCTGGAGCTCTACGATGCGTGTTGCCAAAGCCAACATGAAATGCTACTCGAACTTATTCCACCGAAAGAATCGCTGTTGGTTGGGGAGTCGCTGTTTAATAGCATTTCCCATATATTTTCGCTTGGTGTAAGACCTGATTGGTGGAAGTTGCCATGTATGGATGGTCATTGGGTAATGAAAATTGATTCACTGATAGCGCAGACAACACCGCATTGTAAGGGTATCGTGGTGCTTGGCCTGGATGCGCCAGCCGATGAGCTGGCCGAAGGATTCAAGGCTTTTCGTGGCGCCGAGCTGGTCAGAGGGTTTGCCGTTGGGCGGACGATTTTTGGGCAAGCTGCTGTTGCATGGTTGGCTGGAGATATTAACGATGCTCAACTGACATCACAGGTTAGCGAAAACTATGCGCAGGTCATCCAGTCGTGGCAGGCAGCGATGCAATCCTGATTGGATTGTTGTCCCATACAGGCTACCTCCTACCTATGTGTTCAGGCTATGATATCGGTACCAGGAAAGTTTCCGGTTTGGTGTACTACATTCCACCTTACGCTAAGTAAAGCCAGGGGTCGGGTGAGCTGGCGTCAAACTGCGCACTTCCATTGCAGACCAACTGCATTTATTTCAGACAGGGTTTTGAGGCAAAGTAATGATTGAAAATTTAATTAATAACAAGCGCACCGTCAGTACAAGCGGTCGTGAGCAACCTGTTTACAACCCCGCCACAGGTGAGGCTATCGATACGCTGGGTTTGTCTACTGCAGAAGAGATTAATGCAGCCGTTGATGCAGCTGCTGCTGCATTCCCATCCTGGTCTAATCAGCCACCACTAAAACGAGCTTCGATCATGTTTCGTTTTAACGAGTTGTTGGGTCAGAACGCGGATGCTATTGCTCGCGAAATTTCTCGTGAACACGGCAAGACCCATGACGATGCGCTGGGTGAAGTGCAACGTGGCAAGGAAGTGGTTGAATTCTGTTGTGGCATGCCTCAAATGCTCAAGGGTGAGTTTTCCCGAAACGTTGGGCCATCGATAGATAGCTACTCCGATCGACAGGCACTTGGGGTTTGTGCCGGCATCACACCGTTCAATTTCCCGGCAATGGTGCCGTTGTGGATGTATCCGGTGGCTATTGCCTGCGGAAATACGTTTGTATTAAAACCATCAGAACGTGACCCTTCATCTGTCATGATGATTGCCGAGTTGTTTGCCGAAGCTGGATTGCCTGACGGCGTATTGAATGTTGTGCATGGTGACAAGAGCGCGGTGGATGCCATTTTGGATAACCCGACAGTACAGGCGGTAAGCTTTGTTGGGTCAACTCCTATTGCAGAATATGTGTATCAACGAGGCACGCAAGCTGGTAAGCGTGTGCAGGCATTGGGTGGTGCAAAGAATCATATGGTCGTTATGCCCGATGCCGATCTTGATCAGGCAGCAGATGCATTAATGGGTGCAGGCTTTGGATCGGCCGGTGAACGGTGCATGGCTGTATCGGTTGCTGTGCCTGTTGGTGAAGAAACGGCTGACCGGCTAGTAGACAAACTGCGACCTCGGGTTGAAGCATTAAAAGTGGGTCCATCCGATGACAATGATGCTGAAATGGGCCCGGTTATAACAGCCGATGCCAAGTCACGCATTGTTGGTCTTATTGATGATGGTGTTAGTGCTGGTGCCAATTTGGTGGTTGATGGGCGAAGCTTGAGTTTACAGGGCTATGAAAATGGCTACTTTCTGGGAGGTAGCTTGTTCGACAATGTCACTACCGACATGCGTATATACAAAGAAGAGATATTTGGGCCTGTTTTGTCTGTTGTCCGAGCGGCTAAGTACGACGAGGCTGTTGATATGATTAACGCTCACGAGTACGGTAATGGCACAGCCATCTTTACTCGCGATGGCGATGCAGCTCGTAGTTTCACAGATAGCATTCAAGTAGGAATGGTTGGCGTGAATGTGCCTATTCCTGTGCCGGTCGCTTACCATAGCTTTGGTGGCTGGAAGCGGTCGCTATTCGGTGATCATTCTATTTACGGTCCTGAAGGTGTGCACTTTTATACTCGTTTGAAAACCATCACTTCTCGATGGCCTACCGGTATTAAAGAAGGGTCGGTATTTTCATTCCCGACAACCTAGCCTGGTTTTAGCGATTTAAAAAACATCGAGCCAGCGTGGCGAGCAGAGATCGCTACGCTGGCTTTGCGCTTCTATACTTGCGGACCGGATTTTTTCAGAGTTATTGCACGAACTGGTTGAAGTCGGTAATAGCAGAGCCTTGCTCTTATGGTCTTCGACACCGTGGTTACCTGGTTAAACCCGCAAACTTGCCCGCCATTGCCCCTTCGAATCATTTTTTGCTGTCTTTACTTCGATTCAATACGATTAAGCCGTTAGGCTAATTTATTTGGATTCTGATTGATCTCGTATGGTTTGTTGCAGCAATTTGCTGCGGTACGTCGGTATGAACGTTTCCGATCTTGAGGAATATCGAAGTAGCTTCTTTCTATCTCTTGACGAACGGCATCGGCTGTCAGGCCGATATCTTTGATGTGTTCATCGTTTAATAATTCAAGTTCGCGCCGTTCTCGCCATACCGCATTCATTGCTGGAAGGTTGATCAATAGATCAATGAATATTGTGAACAGATGAGCAAGAAAATTAAATGGTAGCGCCAGTGCAGGGTCAATATTTTTTTCAACAGCGTTTGATTGCGACTGTGGATTTATAATTTTCATTTGCATCCTCTCGAAAGTTGCGGTAAACATGGTGGATGCAGTCTTCATCATATTGCTCAAAAGTGGAAACGAACTAATGTGATTGCTGCTATCACGGATATTGATAGTTGGCTTGAATACTCGAGATGAGTATCGAGTAGTTGAGCTGTGAGTAGTTGAGCTGTGAGTAGTTGAGCTGTGAGTA